>JALOKO010000261.1 GCA_025456495.1 Bryobacterales bacterium
CGCGGTCAACGAACTCGCCCTGGTCCCCTGGCACGTAAAGCCCCGCCATCTCGTTCTCAAAGTTCGTCACCACCAGGCTCTCCCGTCCAGAGCCCGTCAGGTCCCCTGCATCGGCGCCCATCCCGGCGCGCGCCTTGCCGTCTTCACTGAAGGCGACGCCAAGCTCCAGCCCCACCTCCTGAAATCGACCATTGCGTAGGTTGCGATACAGCTTATTGGGTTGCGTGTCGTTGGCGACGAACAGATCCGGCCACCCGTCCTGATTCACATCCAGGGCCACCACGCCCAGCGCCTTGGATGTCCGGTCAAAAATGCCGCTGCTTACCGTTACATCCTCAAAGGCGCCGTCGCCCCGGTTTCGAAACAACCAGCAGGTGCTGCCATCGTAGGCTTCAGGAGTGCAATAGCTCTTGTTCTTGCCGTCGCTGCTGCAGTAGATATCCCGGTCCGGCTGCCAGCGGACATAATTGCATACGAACAAGTCCAGATAGCCATCGCGATCAAAATCCACCCAAGCCGCTGAGGTGCTGAAGGCCGTCCGGTTCCCCAGGCCGGCCTGAACGGTTACATCGCGGAACCTGCCGTTACCCAGGTTCGCGAACAGGCGGTTCTGCCCCAGGCCCGTGACATAGACATCAGGAAATCCGTTGTTGTTGAAGTCGCCCACCGCCACGCCCAAAGCGTACATGGGCTGCCACAACCCCGCCTCGCGAGTAACCTCGCGAAAGGTCCCGTTGCGTTGGTTCTGGAACAAACGGATTCCGCTATGCGTCGCCGGTGTCTGCCCATCCAGGGGGCCGCTGTCCAACAGCAGAAGATCCTGCCATCCGTCGCCATCATAATCGAGGAACGCGCAGCCCGGCCCCATGGTCTCCGGTAGCCACTTCCGCCCTTGCGCTCCGGTGCTGTGGCGGAAGCGCAACCCTGCTTCGGCGCTCACGTCGGTGAAGCGAACGCCCTCACCGGGACGCGCCTGCGCCCTGGTTTTGCCAGCTCCCGCGGCAAGCCATCCCAACCCGGTAAGCGAACCCAGTAGCCCGCGTCTGGACAAACTGCTCATCGCGGAGACACCAGCCCACTGCGCACGGCGAACAGCGTCAGCTCCGCCGTACCGCGAATTCCCAACGTATCCATCAAGCGAGCGCGGTGTACCGCCACGGTGTTTACGCTCACCCCCAACTGGGCGGCGATTTCCTTATTGGCCTTCCCGCTGGCCAGCAGTTGCAACACCTGCCGCTCCCGGGGAGTCAGCGCGCGCAGCCTCTCCGCCTCGCGGCTCTCCCCGGCGCCCTGCATCTCAGCGAACACCAGTTGCCCCTCCGCCACCCGCAGAATCGCGTCCTCCAGGTCCAGCTCCGCGGCCGCCTTCAGGACGTAGCCGGACGCCCCGGCTTCCCTCGCCGTCTTCGCGTATGCGGGGTCCGCGTGCATGCTCACCATCAGCACAGCCATGGACGGATAGCGCCGCTTCAGCTCCCGCGCCGCCTCCAGGCCATCCATGTCCGGCATGCTGACATCCAGCACGGCCACGTCCGGACGCAACTGCTCCGCGAGCGCCAAAGCCTCACGCCCGCTGCCTGCCTCCCCAGCCACAAGAATGTTGCTGGAATCCTCCAGCAAGCGACGGAAACCCTTTCGCACCAGGCCATGATCGTCAGCCAGCAGCACTCGCACCGGATCAGGCATGCTCTTCCTCCAACCCCAGCGGGGACCTGAGAGTCACCATCACGCCATGGCCGGTGTCGCGAAGGCAGAACTCGCCGCCCAGCAGTGCCGCCCGCTCGCGCATGGCAAGCACCCCCATGCCGGCTCCACTGGATGTTCCCACCGGCTGCCCCTTGCGCCGCATCCCCACTCCATCGTCCTCAATCTCCACCTCCAACCATCCTTCCCGTAGCGTTACCCGAATCCACACCTGCACCGCCTGGCTGTGCCGGGTGATATTGCTAAGCGCTTCCTGCACAATGCGGAAGATGTGGATGGCGTGCTCTTGTGGCGCCAGGTCCAGCAGCGGGATGTCCACCGTATGGATGCGAATGCCACTCTGCCGATCGAATCCCCCCAGGTAGCGCTCCACCGCTCCCTGCAATCCATGAGTCTCAATCAGGGCCGGATGCAGCATCTGGCTCAAATCCCGCACCCGCTCCAAAGCCTCCCGCGTAGCGCCGCGAGTCTCCTCAATCTGTTCGCGCAAGGACTCGTTAGCAGCCAACTGCGGGCTGCGCGCCAACCGCTGCAGAGTGGCGTTCACCGCGGTGAGAATCTGGCCGAAATCATCATGCAACTCACGCGACACACTCCGCAGGATGCTCTCCTGCATGCCGATCATTGACCGCGCGAGTTCGCCGCGCTCAGTGGACAGCAACTCCAGTTGCCGCTGGCTGCGCAGGTTATAGCGCAGGGCCGCAGCGGCAAAGCCCATCATGGCCACCGCCATTACGCTGACAAACAGCGACAGGGCCTGTTCGGCGCGACGGTAGCTGGCAATTGTGCTCTCAATGCCGCGCTCTTCAGCTTCGTTGTTCCGCACCAGCAATCGTGATACCAGCGCGGTCAAGGCGGTGCGATGGCTCTCCACATCCTGCCTCAGTTGCTGCAGAGATGCAGCCTCGTCGCCGCCCTCAGCCTGGCGAAGGGCAACGTGAAAAGCATCGCGCAATCGCTCGGCCTGCCCATCCAGCAGTTGCTGTTGGGCTTCCGGCCGCTCAGCCGGGGAAATCTCCCGTTCCTGCCGCAGTGCGTCCTGCAACTCCAGCAGCAGCCGGTCCACCTGTGGTCGATAGGCCGGGATGGGGTAGCCGTCGCTGCGCTCCCGCATATCGCGTGCGGTCAGCGCCAGGTTGCTTAAGGTGTTCTGGATACGCAGCAACTGCAGCGTGCTGCGACGAGTACGGTCATTGCCCTGAATCTGCTGGTCGCGCAACTGGGCAATCTGCATCCGGGCGTAGAACGCGAAGCCCGCCAACATGGCCAGCGCCAGCAGGAATACCGCAGTCAACCAGGTGGTAGGCGCACGAAACAAGGGAAGCCTCAGGTACTGGCTATCCTATCGCGATGTGGCACCCGAACGAAAAACCGGCCTGCTGGAAGCGCCGTCGCTTCCAGCAGGCCGGTGAGGGTAGACCTCGTTGTTCGGGGCAGTCCGTTGCCTACCAGTAGGCCTTGAAGCCGATCTGGACCTGACGCGGATAGCCGTTGCCAATCCAGGCCTGACTTGGGAACAGCGTTCCGAAGTTCGGGTTGTTCGGATCTGTTTCGAAGTTACTGTCACGACCAAAGAAGTAGTAGTTGGTCAGGTTGAAGGCCTCGCCGCGGAGCTGGAAGCGCAGCCGCTCTGTCACCTGGAAGTTCTTGTTGACGGAAGCATCCATGTTGAACAGAGACTGCTTGCGGATCTGGCCGCTGCGGGACGGGGTCAATCGCGGAGTAAAGTCGGCGGTCATCAGCCAGGCGTACTGGCTGGTGTCCGTACCGCAACCGCGAGCAACGCTGAAGGGTTGGGGAACGATGCGGCCGTCATTGAACTGACGCAGCACGCAGGGGTTCCATCCCTGCACCTGGTGTCGGTTCCAATCCACCGCGCCGTTCCAGTCGCCACCCGTCGTGCGGGGGTCGCGCAACGGTAGTACGTTGCCGGGCATGTTGTTCGGTTCGCCTGAGCTGAACTGCGTGTAGGTGCTGAAGGTCCAGCCGCCCAGCAGCATATTGGCCACGCGGCCCATGTTTCCTCCCCACTTCTTGCCCGTGCCAACCGGGAGGTCGTACACGGTGTTGAACTTTAAGTAGTGAGGACGGTCGTTGAAGTACAGGCCCTGTTGGCTCACCTGCCCAATGGGGTCGTTGAAACCCCAGCGCTCCACCATCTTGGAGAACGTGTAGTTGCCCAACAGGGTGAGATCGTTGCCGATGCGCTGGTTAAAGTTCAACTGCAGCGAGTTGTACCAGATCTTCGAGGTGTTCAAGCCGCGTTGCTGCAGGTTGCCGTCAAACTGCGGGAAGGGCCGGTTCAACTGGAAGCGTGACAAGGTGTTTGCCTGGAAGAAGTTGGTTCCACGGAAGGCCTCCACGCCACGGAAGGGATTCGGGATTGCGGCGTTGCAGAAGTTCGGATCTCCTCCTTCCAACAGGTTGCACTGGGAGCGGAAGGCAGGAGATGGTACGTTGAAGTCCCGCTGATCGTTTGCCCCAATCGTACGGCTGCCAACGTACGTTACTTCCAGGGTCGAAGTGGCAGTGATCTGGCGCTGGAAACCGAACGAGAACTGATGGACGTACGGCGTGGTGAAGTTGGGATCGAACCAGTTGAAGTTTCGTCCCAGGAATGTTGCCGAGCCAAGGGCTGCGCCCGCGGGTTGAGAAATGCCATTCGGATACGGGTTGCTTAGCACGTTCGCGATGGGAGTGCGTCCGTCATCCAGGGTCTGTACCAACGGGGTGAAGGTGCTGAAGCCAGTGGTGTTGAGATAGTCATTGTTGGGGTTCATGAAGTACAGACCCCATCCACCACGCAGAACGGTTTTTTCGTTCAACGAGTACGCCACGCCGATACGGGGTTGGAAATTGCCCCAGCGATTTTGTGACACAATGCGCGGCTGCCCATTGACGCCGGCAAACGTGATGCCACCCCGCAGGTTTGCAAGGTTGGGAAACGCTGCAATGGCCGAAGCAGGAATCTGCCCTGCGATCGGGCTGGCAACGCTCGTATCAAACTCGCGGTTGATCCGATTGTGCTTCTCATCCGGCGCCTGGTTGAAATCCCAACGAAGACCGAGGTTCAGAGTCAGTTTGCGGTTGACTTTCCAGTCGTCCTGGAAATAGGGAGCAAAGTACCACTGGCGGAAGAACGGAAACACTGGGAAGTTGGAATTCGACATCGCATCATTCGGGTTCTGCGAATGGCGCGAGAGGCCCAACAGGAAGTCCGCGTAGGAATCCCCAGCGTCCGGTTCCCCTTGGTTCCACAGCCGCTGCGTCCAGTTCCCCTGGTTCCGGAAGAACAGGATGTTGCCCGTATTCTGCTGAATGAAGTGAATCCGGCGCAAATCAATCCCAAACTTCATGGTGTGCGCGCCGCTGATTTTCGTCAGGTTAGCCATCAGGTTGTAGTTGTTGGTGATGTTCAACCCGCGCCCGCGGCCCATGCTGCTGTAGCGGTTGAATTCCCAACGGCCAAAATCGGCGGGGCTAGGAAGTTGGCCAATCAACGAAGCGGGCAACCCGAGGGAGGTGAGATCGAATCCGTCGTTGGCTCGCCCGAGTCCCTTTTCTACAAAGCGGTTGTGCGAAGCGCGGATGTTTAGCACGGTGGTAGGGCTCAGCGTACCCACGTAGTCAATCACGTAGGCATCGTTGATGCGTTGGAAGGGCTGCTGACCATCCTGCCCGGGTCCGGCGCAGATGCCGTTGACGCAGCGGTCTTCCGTGCGGTCATTGGAGGCGTGACGCACAAACGCGCGGTGGTTGTCGCCGAACTGCCAGTCAAACTTCAGAATCAAGTTGTAGAAGCGATCTTCGGCGGCATATTCCGGATTCAACACATTCTGTTGAGCGTACCCAACGCCCGGGGTGACTGCGTTCGGTTGCGGCATGAACGCGGATACGGCAGCAGCGACGGGGTTAATCATCGCGCTTGGAATCCGATTGTTTGCAAAGGGCGCGCGAATGGGATCGCCATTCGGCGCGAAGCTTGCTGTGAACGGGTTGTAGATCGTGATCTGGCGCGGGCTGTCACCCGGCGTGGTGAGCCTACTGAAGTCACCTTGGCGCATATCCATTTCCGGATAGCTGTTGCGCAGGAACTGCGGCCACTTCTCGTAGTAGTTCTCAAAGCTGCCCATGTAGAACAGCTTCACTTTGCTTTCTTTCTTCAGCCACTTGGGCAGGTACACCGGGCCATCCAACTGGAAGCCATACTGGTCCAGCGTATGGTCAGGCCGATCC
>JALOKO010000262.1 GCA_025456495.1 Bryobacterales bacterium
CATCAGGAAACGGCGGCTGGAGGCGTCGTAGAGCATCTCCCGGTTCCAGAAGTTCGGGCGCAAATAGTCCCCCGCAAACAGTTTGACGGCCGGGGCGAACGCCGGTTGACTGGCGGCACGCGCGGTCAGCCGGGAGGCGAACACGCCATCTTGAATCCGGAAGTAGACGGTGTCTCCAGTCGCGTTCCTCAACGGCGCCTGCCCACCCCGAGACTGAGGAACGGTCACCTGCACGGTACAATCCGGCAATCGGCAAACCCGAATCTCCGTCACTGGCCACTGCCCCTGCATGTACGCCAGCAGGGCGCCATCCGGGGAAACGGCGGGGTATCGCTGTTCGCCGGGAAGCTCCAGCATGCGCTGGTTCCATTCCATCCCCGGTTCCGGTTCCAGCGTGGCTGGAATGCTGCCGTCCTTGCGCTGACGCGGGTAGAGCAAACCCATATCCACTGAGGTGTCTGGCACCTCACTGCGCACGAAGGCCAGTGGGCCCGTGGCTGACGGCCACGAATGCGGGAACTGCCCGTTGGTGGATGGCAAAAGCCTGCGCGGTGCGGAGTCTCCCTGCGCCGAAGCAGCCATCATGTTCGGGAAGCGCAGTCCGCCACTGTAGGAGTTCACGACAGCGTACTTCCCGCCAGGGGACCAAACAGCCGTCGATGGTTCCGGGGCATCATCCAGCAGGCGCACCCACTCCCCGGTCACCAGATGATAGCTCCATACTGAGCGGTTGATGTGCGTTTCCGCCAGCGCCACCAACAGGCGCTTGCCATCCGGGGACACGTCCAGTAGCGAATAGGGACGCGCAGGCGCCGGAATGGGCGATTCGCGCCCCGATTCGTCCACCCACAACAATTCCGAACTCGCCGGAGGCCCTGCCTCCAGGTACACCAGGTTCCCATTGTTCGAGGCGCTCATCTGGCCCATACCCCAACTGGCAAGCAGCACGTTGTCGGCGATGATCCGTGGCTGCTCGCCGCGTCGGCTCCCCTCCAATGGCAGCGCACGCAATTGGCCCATCCAGTAATACAGCAGCGTTCCGTCCCGGGTGACATGGCCGCCCATTGCGGGCTCCACCAGAAGCCGATTGGTATTGGTCCGGCGGTCGCGCAGGTACACGGCGCGCTCCATAGGAGACCAGACGCCGGTCCACAAGAGCTTGCCATCCGGAAGCACCTGCAGCGGGAACTGAAACTCGCCGCCCCGCAACTCCCGCGAAATCGTCGCCGGCATCTCCAGTTGCCAGCGCTCTCCATCCTTACTGGAGAAGATCCCCATTGCAGGCAGTTCCTCACCCGTCCGCAACGCGCCGACGCTGCCGGTGCTCCGGTAGGTGCCGCTCACGAACATCGTGCCGTCCTCGCCCAGGGCGAAGTTCGGCTGAACCACCCACGAATCGTCCGGCGGCGCCACCTTGCGCGCCTGCATTGACTGGAAGTCAATCAGCCACGCTTCCCCATTCCGGTGAAACAGCAGCCGCTTCCCGTCGGGCGATACCGCCAATCCCGTCGCGCCGTCCGTTCCCGGCACCAGTTCGCTGGCATTCCCGGAAAGGGGCCGCCGAAAAATCTGCTTGGTTCCCGCTACTTCGGCCGCGTAATAGACGTTGGCGCCGTCCGGGGAAATGGCGATGGTCCGCCCGCGCTCATTGGTGAGCACGATGTGGTCAGCGGGCAGGGCGATGCTTAGCCGCAGGGCGCTGGGCGTAGCCGGACGCGCGGGAAACACCAGTCGTCTCCCCGCGGCCACCGCCACCACCAGCAGGGCGAGGATGGCCATCGCAGCGGCCGCGCGCATGCGGACAGACGCCCCGCGCGCCGCAGTCTCCCCAGCCCCCGCCACAGTCGGCACCGGCGCCATCGCTTCCGGCGCTCCCCCGGGCGAGGCGCCAACCACCGGGGACCACGCCGCCTGACCGGCCCCTGACGGGTCTCCCGCGTCGACACCCGAGACTTCCGCTTCGATTCCCGTTGACGGCTCCACCTGCCCTGACGGCGTTCCTCCCTCAGTCGCCAATCCCTCCACGGGAGCCATCGCTGACTTAGCCGGCCGACCGGCGCTCGATTCCATTGCCGTGATCGGCGCCAGAAACCGATATCCCAGCCGCGGCAGAGTCTCCACAAAACGGGGGTTCTGTGCCGAATCGTCCAGGGCCTGCCGCAGCTTCTTGATGGCCGTATTCAGCCCGGTATCGAACTCTCCGTAGCTGTCGTCCGGCCACAGCGCCTTCTGCAGTTCCTCGCGGCTTACCACTTCGCCATCCGCCGCCAGCAGCATGGCTAGTACTCTTCCCGGTTGCCATTGCAAGCGCACCATCAGCCCATTGCGCCACAGCCGAGCCGTGGCGGCATCGAATTCGAACTGTCCGAAGCGGTAACGCCCACCCCGGGTTTCCGGTGTCGGATTCATTGGTTTCGCGGAACTACCAGTATGTCCCACAGTTCAGATCAACTCCTAACATCCTTACTTTCCATAGCGTTGAAAAGTCAGATTGTCTGCCATTGAATCCACTCGCGGTCCATTGCTCTAGCTCGGGCTTTCGCCTTACTGTCGCTCAGGACCACCCTACGTCGGCCAAGCACTTTCCCCACCCACGGGGCACGCTATTTCTCTGCCTTAATGGACCCTAAACGCTTGAAAAATAAGGCAAAAAAATCTGACAGCGGGGTGCTTCATCGCGCAAAATTGTGGCGCTTCACGGTTTGACGGGTAAACCACGAAACCAAAGGAAATACCATGGAACCGAACACATCACCCGGCGGCGCGTTCCGCCATTGGGCCTTTGCCCTTCTGCTACTGGCCATGCTGGCTTTGGCCACGCCATCGCCCGCCCAGGTTCGAGACCTGGACTGCGGCAACGAAAATCAACAAACCTGCCGCGTCGGCCAGTGGGAGCGCTACAACATGCGCTTCTGGACCGAAAATCGATGCGAAGCCGACCTGAAGCCGGTCGATGGCGTCTGCGTCAATGAGAAGCGCCGCCTTCTGCGGCCCACCGGCGGCTGGACAGCCTGGGCGATGCAGGAACAGCGCTACCGCATTTCCCTGGATGAACCCATCAACAAGGTCACCTGGCTGGGCTCGCACAACGCCTTCGCCAACAGCAACCAGGGCTTCAATAGCCCGCTTTACACCAACCACGTCTACTCCATCACTGACCAGTTGAACTGGGGTGTGCGCCATCTGGAACTGGATCCCCATTACTATGGCGCCAGCAGTCCGTTGCGCAGCAACGCAGACCGGCTTTGCCACGCCAGCACCACCATCGCCTGCCTGCTGCCCGGCTACGGCCAGCGCCTGCTGGGCTTCGCCCTGAATGAAATCAACACTTGGTTGGCGGCCAACCCCGGCGAAGTGGTGGTGATTAAGCTCAACGACAAGAACGCCAACGGCTCCACCATGCGCCAGGAGATCAAGGCTCGCCTAAGCAACCGCCTGGTGAGACCCCCCTCCACCTTTCAACGCTGGCCCACGATGCGCGAAATCCGCAACTCCGGCCGCCAGATCCTCTTCATGCAACACGACAACAACCCCGGCACAAACGACACCACCTGGAACGCCAGCGGCCTGGTGTTGGAAGACAACTGGCCCATCAGCCAGAAGTTCGATGTCTGTCTGGATTCGGCCGGCTCTTCCCCTCTAAACCGCGCCGCGAATTCCTGGTGGGACATTGCCGAAGGCCGCTCCAAGCTGAACACTGACCTCTTTGGCGCCCTCACCGGCAACCTGGATGAAGAGGAAGTGCGTCGGGCCACCAACTGCGGCGTGGCGCTCATTGGACTGGATTTCATTGCCTCCCGCGGAACCTTCTTCGATGTCTACCGTCCTGCCCCACCCTCTGAGCGCCGTCACATCGCCCACATCTGGAGCTGGCGCGAAGGCGACTTCGGTGGCAACGCGACCTTCAATCCGTCTGACCGTCGCTGGACCTCCCGCCCGCCCACGGAGACCCGCCGCCTGGTCTGCAGTCCAGAGCGCAGCCCCGCAACCATCGATCAGGCCCGCATCTGGCGCGTCACCAGCCAGCCGTACGCCTGGAGCCGCATTCAGGGCGACGCCCAGTGCCAGGCTGAATTCGGCACGCCAGGAAGCTCCTGGGTCTTCGCCTACCCCGCAACCGCTCTCCAGAACCGCCTTCTGGGCGAATACCTCGACAGCCAGGGCATCTCGGATCCGGTCTGGATCGGCTACACCACCGGGCCTCAGGACTTCCTCAGCATCCAGCCCGCTGACCTCACCTTCTCCATGACCTTCGGCGGAGACCTCCCCGCAATCCAGGAGGTCCAAGTGCTGGGGATCCGCGGAGCATCCTATCGTGTCGCCTCCAACCAGACCTGGTTGAACACCAACTCCACGGCCGGCTTCCTGCCCGGGGACGGCAGCGTCGTCCCCTTCCCCATTGAAATCAATAAGGCAGCGCGTGATCTGCAACCCGGCACGTACGCGGCCACCCTGGAAGTTTCTCTTCCCGCCACCGCCACCCGTCCTCTCGTACGACGGGATGTCAGCGTGAAGCTGCGCGTACTGGCGCCCACGGTCACCACCATCTCGGGTCCGGCAACCAGCCCATTGGGCAGCGTGGTTGACCTGGACATCCGGACTGTCGCCAACCCTGCCAGGCCGATTAGCGGCACCCTGGAATTGGTCCGCCTCAGCTCGGGCCTCGAAGAACCCGTCGTGCAGCAATTAGGCGCCTTTGACCAGCAGTCCATCCGCCTGGAAGGTCTGCCCCTTGGCGTCCATCGTTTCTTCGCCAGCTTCCTGGGCAACGACGTACTGCAGGCCAGTGAGTCCATCGCCTTCGAACACACCGTCACTTCGCGCGTGGGCCTCAACCCCGCAAGTGCCGCGTTCGCGATGAACGCCGGTGGAGCGCTTCCGGCATCCCAATCCGTCCAGGTAAACAACCTCAGCAGCGGCGCCGCCATCGCGCCGGTGTCCAGTTGCTCCTGGTTGGGCGCTTCCCTGGGCAGTGTCAGCGGCATGAATGCCACCGTGACCCTGCAGCCTCTGGCCGCGGCCCAAACCCTGCAGGCCGGCGATTACACCTGTCAGTTTGAAGTTACGGATACGCTCAGCGGCTCTCTGGGGTCCTCATTCCTGGAGGCGACTCTGCGCGTCAGCACTTCCCTGGTCAGCATTCCGCCCAGCCTACCGGCGATCCTGGTGGGCAACCAGCCGCAGTCCACGCAAGTCATCATCGCCACTCCCTTTGGCGAATCCATTCCCATCCGCACGTTGTCTAGCTGCCCGGAACTGCGCTTCAGCGCCGAGAACCCGGTCACTGTGGCCACCGTGCAGGTCCTGGCCACCCGTGGCGACCGCGCCCCGGGCGTCTATCAGTGCGAACTTCGCGTCGAGTCGGACTTCGTGACCAACCCCCTCGTGCTGCCGGTAACCCTCCAGGTGGTGAACCCCACCGTGATCGATACCAACCCGCCCGGCCTCAGCTACCTGGTGGATGGCAGCAGCTTCACCGGTCGCAACGAGTTCACCTGGCAGCCCGGTTCCTCACGCCAGATCTCCACCACCTTCCAGCAATCCAGCGCGCCGGGTACGCGTCACCGCTTCCAGAACTGGAGCAGCGGCGCCGCCCAGACGCAGCAGATTATCGCCAACGCCAGCGGGGCCTCCCTGGTGGTGAACTTCTCCACTGAGCACCAGCTCACCCGGCAGTCCTCTCCGGCCGAAGGCGGCAACTCGGCAGCGCTGCCATTCAGCGCCGATGGCTTCTACCCCGCTGCTACGGTGGTGCAACTCAGCGCCACCCCGGCCAGCGGCTTCCAGGCCACCGGGTTCAGCGGAACCGGCGTCACCCCCATCAACTCCACCACGGCTAGCGTTGTGATGAGCGCTCCACGCACGGTAACCGCCACCTTCGCGGCGTCCACGTTGTCCCCCATCACCATCCAGTCCACTGCGCCCAACACC
>JALOKO010000263.1:0-3682 GCA_025456495.1 Bryobacterales bacterium
ACCAGCTGCCCCAAGATCCCTGCATAAACACGCAAAGCCGATCCGCTGCGAGGTCCGCGAGTAGGGAGACTTTGGGGCAGAGGGACAGGCTAGGGCCAGAGGGACAGGCTACGCTGGCACGTTTGGGGCAGAGGGAGAGGCCACGCTGGCACCTTTCGGCTGACGAGGTCATGACGGCCCCGCAGAGGGCCTGAATACGGAGCATCTGCGTCGGTCAACGCAGAGAACGATCGTTAGACTCCGTTTGAAAAACTTGCACCTGCGTTTCCGCGCGCGCAAACGGAATCCCCCAGAGATTTCCGCAGTCCACCTGGACACAGACTGCCTGTTGTTAGCTTCCAGCCTGGACGGCGAACCGAGATTTCAGAGGAGACCGTAGGCGTTTCGCACCCCTCGCATGATGCTTCCGGATCATGCTTCCAGTTGCACCTGATTGAGGCCTCCGGTATACTGAAACATGTGGCCGTTACGGGCTGCTTCCGGGTCCCCATCGTCTAGCCCGGCCTAGGACACCGCCCTTTCACGGCGATAACGCGGGTTCGAATCCCGCTGGGGACGCCATTTTCTCCTTCCCCGCCCCACCGTTCCCCCTCCCTCGTTGCGAATACTCCTCTGTCCTGGAGATCACATCCTCGCGGTCTTTTTTGCCAACTCTGTGTTCTCGCGCCTTTGATTTCTGATAGAACCAACTGTATGGCAGAGACCACCATTCGCAATCGTCGCGCACATGTCCTGGAAAACGATAAGCTGGCTGCGGTCGTCACCGTGGAAGGAGGCCATCTGGCTGCGCTCACGTGTAAGGCAACCGGCGTTAATCCCCTGTGGACGCCACCGTGGCCATCCCTCGAGCCCTCCTCCTGGGACCCCGTTGCCTTCCCCGAGTATGGCAACGATTCCGAGAGCCGTCTCCTCGCTGGCATCCTCGGCCACAACCTCTGCCTGGATCTCTTCGGCGCGCCCAGTGACGCAGAGTTCGCGGCTGGTCTTGGAGCCCATGGCGAGGCCAGCGTGGCCAACTATGCGATCGAGGAAGTACGGCAGGGCCTCGTCCTACGCGCTACATTCCCCATCGCCCAACTGCACTTTGAGCGACGCTTGGAACTGCCACCGGAGTCCTACACCCTGTTCATTACCGAAACCGTCACCAACCTGAGCAGTGCGGACCGCCCCATCGGCTGGACCCAGCACGTCACCCTCGGCGCCCCCTTTGTCGAGCCCGGAAAGACCGTCTTCCAATGCAATGCCACGCGCAGCAAGGTGATTGAGTTTGACTTCACTGGCGGCAAAGGATACCTCCAGGTGGGAGCCGAGTTTGATTGGCCCATGGCGCCCAATCTGCAAGGCGGATTCACCGATATGCGCACGTATGTGGATCTGCCCGTCTCCGCCGCGTTCTCCACCCACCTGATGGATCCCGCCCAGGATGTGGCCTGGTTTTCGGCCTGGCATCCCCATTGGAAGGTCGCTTGCGGCTATCGCTGGAGGCGAAGCGATTTCCCGTGGTTGGGCATCTGGGAGGAAAACCGTTCGCGCACCCATTCGCCCTGGAATGGGCATGCCATTACCCGCGGGATGGAGTTTGGGGTTTCGCCCTTCCCGGAAACCCGTCGTCAGATGATCGATCGCAACGGGCTATTCGGCGTTCCTGGTTATCGCTGGATTCCCGCCCGGCAAAGCGTCCGCGTTTCCTACGAAGCGTGGTGCAAGCCCTCGCCTGAAGCTCCGACTCCCGGCTAAGCCCAGGCTGACTCCATACCCTTCAAGGTGGCATCGACGCCCGGGCCAGCGATGACCCTAGCGAAGGATATCCAACTCCACCTGGTGCGGAATCAACCCCGCCTCATAGCCCAGATTCAGAAGCAGTTGGGCCGCTTTGGGAACGTCCTCGCCACAGTCCACAGTGTGATGGTTGACATACATTCCCACGAACTTGTCGGCCAGGGCAGGGTCCATGTCACGGGCGAACTGCATGGCGTAGTTCAGCGCTTCTTCGCGGTGGTCAAGCGCATGCTGGATGCTCTCCCGCATCATGCGCACGCACTCATGCTTCACGTCCTCGGGCAGGTCCCTCCGCAATCCATTGGCTCCTAGCGGAAGCGGCAGGTTGTACTTTGATCGCCACCAGCGGCCCAGGTCCAGCACATTCAACAGACCCAAATCGCCATAGGTCAGTTGTCCCTCATGAATTACCAGGCCCAGGTCCACACTCTTGGAAACAACGGCATCGAGAATCTGGTCAAAGGGCATCACCACTTCCTCGAAGTCTGGCTCGTAGAGCTTCAATGCCAGATACGACGTGGTCATCTTCCCGGGAACTGCGATGCGCTTGCCCTTCACTTCCCCGGAAGACAGCGGCCGGGTTGCCGCAAGGATAGGACCATATCCATCGCCCACGCTGGACCCGCTGGCCATGATCTGGTAGCGTTCCGCCACGTAGGGGTAGGCGTGATAAGAGATTGCGGTCAGTTCGTATTCACCCTGCAGCGCCTTCTGGTTCAAGGTCTGGATATCGGAGAGCACATGCCGGAAATTGGCAATCTGCGAGCGCACCTTGCGGGTTGCCAGGGCATAGAACATGAAGGCATCGTCGGAATCCGGCGAGTGGGCGCACACAATCTCGCGCGCTGTCGCTCCGCTGGCTGGGGTGGAAGTAGTCATAACGCTGGTTTCGTGGGGAGGTCAGTTCCAAGAATAGCAGACGATTCCCAGCTTCCTGGATTCGCTGGACCTGGAAAAAAGCGCAGGAATCGCCCCACCTGCCCTCGCGCGAATTCGCTCATTATCGGCTCAGGCTGACGGGAATCGGCCCGATCTTGCCGGAATTTCCCGTGAAATTCCGGTTTGACAGAAACTTGAACACTTTCACTGAAATTCGAATCTGTCGATAATAGAAGAAGTGGCTTCTGTCTGTTCGCAGTCAGGGCTGGTTTCTGGGATCCTCCAACGCTCCAACAGATCGCACTATCATGCAGTCTCACTGGATACACCGCGTCCTTTGGGCGATGTTCGCCTGCACTGGCGCGCTCGCCACGGTTACGGCGTTCAGCAGCAGCGCCGCCCAAGGCCTGCCCGTGCCCTCATGGGCGACCTTCGGGAGCTTCGCGCATCGACGGCTGGCCGAACTGGTGCTGCTGCTGTGCGTGTTGGCGCTGGTGGTGGTCTGGCGGGCGGCCGGAAGTTCGCTGCAACGCCGCCTCTGTCTCGGCGTGACTCTTGGTGTTGTTGCCTTGGCGGGTTTGGGCATCACTGCTTCCATCAACGGCCCCTCGCCGCTCCTGAGTGTTGTGCAGTCCTCGCTGCTGCACTTCGTGCTGGCCGCCATGGCGCTACTGGTGTTGATCGCGGGACCCTGGATGTCCGGCCCACCCGCTTTGGTGGAGGACGAGTTCCGCCCCTCGTTGCGATCAATCGCCTGGGCGCCCGCAGGGTTGATTGCCGTGCAGATTATTCTGGGTTCGGCTTACCGGCATGGTCTCACGGGCGTGATTGCGCACTTGATTGGCGCTTTTGTGGTGGCCGGATTCCTGGCTCTCGCCGGTCTGTTGGTGGCTACCGCCTTCCCCCAACACAAACCCTTGCGGCAGCCGGCCATTGTCCTTGTGTGGATGATGCTGGCCCAGGTGGTGCTGGGCGTTGTGGCCCTCACCTACCGCGCCCAATCCGCGGTTTCTACCCAGTCCTG
>JALOKO010000263.1:3688-9611 GCA_025456495.1 Bryobacterales bacterium
AGTCCTGGAGCCCTAATCTGGTGCTCTTCACCATCGGCCATATTTTGCTTGGGTCCCTGGCCCTCGCCGCCTGTATCTGGCTGGCGATGGCGATTCGAAAGCACGTTGCGGATGCGACAGCGGCTCCTGTTGCATCCATGAAAGAGGAGCGCGCCTAGATGGCCACCAGTTTCCAATCCGCTGCCTCTGGAGCCGCCCAACCGTTCACCAGGATGCACATGCGCGACTATATCGCTCTTACCAAGCCCCGCATCACCTGGCTCATCCTGATGAGCACCGGGATCGGCTTTTTCTTCGGTGTCTCTACCGATTGGCAATGGAGCACGCTGCTCCACACCATTCTCGGCACGGGCCTCATCGCTTCAGGCACCGCCGCCCTGAACCAGTGGATGGAGCGTCGCGCGGACGCCCACATGAAGCGCACCCGCAACCGGCCGCTGGTGACCGGCGTAATTGCTCCGGCTGGCGCGTTCTGGTTTGCCGTGGCGCTCTCAGTGGCGGGATATCTGCAACTCGCCCTGGGAGCCAACTGGCTGACCGCCAACCTGGGCCTGCTGACACTGGCCAGCTACCTTTTCCTTTACACCCCGCTGAAGCAGAAGACCTGGTGGGCCACTACCATTGGGGCCTTTCCAGGGGCCATGCCGCCCTTGATTGGCTTCGCTGCGTCCCATGGAGACCTCACGGCCGCAGCCTGGGCGCTCTACGCCATTCTGTTCCTCTGGCAGTTCCCACACTTCTATGCGATTGCCTGGATGTATCGCGAGGATTACGCGCGAGCCGGGATGCAGATGCTGCCTGTCGTTGATCCTGAGGGGGTTCGCACCGCACGGCACATTCTGGTGACCGCAGCCCTGCTGCTGCCGGTGAGTCTGCTGCCCAGCTTTCTCTCCATGACCGGCATGCTGTACCTGATTGGCGCCACCGCCCTGGGGTTGATGTACGCCTGGACCGGCATTCGCGTCGCGCGGGAACGCACCGTCCTGCGCGCCCGGAAGGTGCTGCTGGCCAGCGTTGCGTATCTACCCCTGTTGTATCTGCTGATGCTTGTGGACAGGCCGTCACTTTGATTGTCGATGTCGAGAATCTGGTCTACCGCTATCCACCACCTTCGGCGCGGGGTGAGCGCGCTGAGGCTGTTCCCAAGCCGGCCCTGAATGGCGTTACGTTCTCCATAGCAGAGCCCCGGCTGACCGCGTTGCTGGGCCCTAATGGTTCCGGCAAGTCCACCCTGTTCCGGATTCTGGCCACGTTGCTGTCTCCTCAAGCGGGACGAGCCTCGATTGGAGGCCTGGATCTGGCGTGCCAGCCCATGGAGGCCCGCCGCGCCCTTGGCGTCGTGTTTCAGGAATCGTCCCTGGACCGCCGCCTGACGGTACGCGAAAACCTGTCTTTTGCCGGCCAATTGTACGGGATGCAAGGCGCACACCTTGCCCAACGCATCCAGCAGACAGCCACCCAACTGGACCTGCAGCAGCGGCTGGATCACTTGGTGAGCACCCTTTCCGGCGGCTGGCGTCGGCGCGCCGAAATCGCGCGCTGCCTTCTGCACCAGCCCCAATTTCTCCTCCTCGATGAACCCACGGCGGGCCTGGATCCCCTCGCGCGCGCCGATCTCTGGAGGCACCTGCGTCGCCTTCAGGACGCCGAGGGCGTTGCCGTTCTCGTGTCCACCCACTTCCTGGACGAGGCTGCCCTGTGTGACTGGCTGTTGATTCTGCACGAGGGGAGGATTGCCATCGAAGGCGCCCCCGCCGCCCTGTGCCATGAGTTGGGCGGCGAGGTGGTGGAGATCGTCTCCCACCGGGCCAACGAACTGGGCGCCCTGCTGGCCCCGCGTGCCGGATTCCACGTTGCGGTTGTCGATGATGTAGTCCGCGTGGAGTGCCCCAACGGGCCTGCCCTCATCTCCTCACTGTCAATGTCCCACGCGGATTGGATTCGCGAGATGCGTGTTCACCGGCCGACCCTGGCCGATGTTTACTTCCACGCCACAGGGGTGCTCTTCCGGCCATGAACGCCTTTTGGGTTCCTACCAGCGCGGTCTTTCAGCGGGATCTCCTACGCTTCTGGCGGGAACGGTCCCGGGTGGCCGGATTTGCTCTTACTCCTGTCGTATTTTGGGTCCTTGTTGGCTCTGGCTACAGTAACTTTGAGCGCTTTCTGCCCGGCGCCCTTGTGCTGACGGTGATGTTTTCGGCCATATTCTCGGCCATGTCTCTGATTGAAGACCGCAAGGAGGGCTTCCTGCTGAGCATGCTTGCCTCTCCTGCACCGCGTATTACGATAGCTGTAGGAAAAATTGCCTCCGGATCGCTCATCGCCGTCGCGCAAGCGATGCTATTTCTTCTTTTGGCCACCGTTGGCGGGACCCTTTACCCTGACGCCAGTCTTGCTGTATTGTTCGCCGTTTGCCTTCTGATTGCGGCGGCGTTCACTGCCGCCGGACTGGTGATTGCCTGGCTGGTGGCTTCCTCGCAGGGCTTCCATGCCGTCATCAATCTCATCTTCATGCCGCTTTGGATGCTGTCCGGCGCCATTTTCACGCTGACGGAGGCCCAACCCTGGCTGCGCTACCTGATGTTGGCCAATCCGGTTACCTACGCCCAGGAGGCCATGGCGCGAGGGCTTGGCCTTCCCGTCTCGGCCTCCCACCCTGTAGGCGCCATTACTACATGGGTAGTGCTTACCGTCACCGCCATCGCCACGCTGGTAGCCAGCGTACGCGTCCTGGCACGACGTTCAGAAAGGAACCTCACATGAGACGCCTTGTCCCCTTCGCGGCACTCCTCGTCATGCTGCTTGTTGGCCTCTCCTGTAACCCGCAACCACCCGTTGAAGCGCTGCCCGTTCTGGGTGAAGTGCAGGATTTCACGCTCACGAACCAGAATGGCAAAGACTACGGAATGAATGACTTGCGCGGTCGTATCTGGGTGGCTGACTTCTTTTTCAGCAATTGCCCCGGCCCCTGCCCACGGATGAGCACGCTGATGGGCGACATCCAGCGCGCAACCAGCGACATCGACGAATTGCGTATCGTCTCCATCACAGTGGACCCGGAACGCGACACCCCGGATGCCATGAAAGCCTACGGCGAGCGCTACGGCGCAATCGATGGCCGTTGGTATTTCCTCACCGGTCCGCAATCGCTGCTGCATCGCCTCGCCAGCCAGGATTTCAATCTCTTCGATGTCGACGGGAGCTTGCAGCACAGCACGCGCTTTGCGCTCATTGATCGCCAGGGGCGCATCCGCGGCTTCTATAGCACCGGGGAAAACGGCAGCTACGCCCGGATTCCCGAAGACGCTCGCAAACTGCTGGCGGAAGCAACCGCGGCACGCTAGCAGGCAGCCAAGGGCACCCGTTGGCCGGTTGCTTGTCCATTGGCTTTCCCGCAAAAATCCCATACGCCCAGCCAGCGCGTAGGCTGCGCCCAGCCTACGATTGGGCGTCAGCCCGCGCATCCCGTTACACTAAGGGAAGCCGCGCCAACCGCCCACAACGGCAGATGAGATCGGCGCTTCCATCCCAGCCATAGGAGACCCAACCTCGATGATCCCCCGCTACACCCGTCCCGAGATGGGCGCCGTCTGGTCTGACGAAAGCAAATATCGCTGCTGGCTGGATGTCGAACTGGCCGCTACCGAGGTGTTGGCGGAAATGGGCATCGTCCCCGCCACTGCAGCCGCCAGCCTACGGCAGTTTGCCGCCATCGACGTCGGGCGCATCCAGGAAATTGAGGCGGACGTGAAGCACGATGTCATCGCCTTTACTACATCTGTAGCGGAGATCATGGCCGCCGCCGGCGCTGGCGAGCACTCGCGCTGGTTGCACTACGGGCTTACCTCGAACGATGTGGTGGATACCGCCCAGTCGCTCCAGATTCAACGTGCAAACGCCATCCTCCTGCCGCAGTTGCAGCGCCTGTTGGATGTTTTGGAGGCACGCGCCTTTGAGTTCCAGGATACGCTCCAGATTGGCCGGACCCACGGCATTCACGCGGAGCCCATCACCTTTGGCCTCAAGATTGCGCTGTGGTTCGACGAAGCCCGCCGGAACCTTTCCAGACTGCGGGCCGCGGCTGAGGAAATGGCGGTGGGCAAGCTCTCTGGCGCGGTGGGCACCTTCGGCCACCTAAGTCCGGAAGCCGAGGAGCGAATTTGCCGCAAGCTGGACCTGCGCCCCGCCCCCATCTGCTCGCAGGTCATCGCCAGGGATCGCCACGCCCACTACATCTCCACCCTCGCCCTGGTTGCGGCCCTTTGCGAGAAGATCGCGCTGGAAGTCAGGCACTTACAGCGCACCGAGGTCCGCGAGGCCGAGGAGAGTTTCGGCGTCAAGCAGAAGGGCAGTTCGGCGATGCCGCACAAGAAGAATCCGGTCACCAGCGAGCAGATCTGCGGCCTGGCGCGCCTGGTCCGGAGCAACGCTCAGGCCGCTTACGAAAACATCGCCCTGTGGCACGAGCGGGACATCTCACACTCCTCCGTGGAGCGGGTGATTCTTCCCGATTCCACCATCCTCACCGACTATCTTTTGCACAAAACCGCAGACCTGGTGCGCGATCTGGTGGTGTTTCCGGACCAGATGCGGAAGAACCTGGAAAGCACCCACGGACTGATCTTCTCCGGCCAATTGCTGTTGGACCTCGCCGAGGCGGGCATGTTGCGCGAGGAGGCCTATCGTCTGGTGCAGGAGCATGCGCTGCGCGCCTGGCAAGAGCACGGGGACTTTGAAGCGTTTATTAGATCGGATGCTAAAGTACTAGGTCTTTTGACCAACCAGCAGTTGGAAAAAGTCATCAAAGCTTCTCCCTTCTTCCAACTGGGAAGAATCTGGAAGCAAACGCACGAGATCCCAACTTTGTTCATCATCAAGCTGGAATTCCTCGCGTAGTTTGTGGCCAATGGGACTTCGAATAATTTTTGCTGTGCGTTCGTCCTGGCTTGATTTTGAGAGTCTGGCCTGTTCAGCAATTTTATCAGGCAACTTCTTCCCTGCTTCATGTGCCATGCAAAGCAACTTCAAATAAGATGTCCTCAAAGTTTCTGAGTTTGTACTTTCCCAAAGAACGGATACTGTTGCCAGCAATGCATCAGTCATGCTGGACTTGGGAGAGCAATCCTGCAATAATTCCAAAGCTTCCTCCTGGATCTTCAAGCTGTTGGGATTGTTGCGTAAGATATCGTTTATTTGCTCGTAATTTCTTGGAAGCAGGCCACCTTCAATTGACGCAAACTGAACCAGCTGCTTGAGAAATTCTTCAGGTGCTGAAGGCTTCATAGTTGCCAACTCCATCTTGTCCAGGTATAGCTTTTGCAAACATGAAGGATTCTCACGGTGCACTGCTTCAATCAGAGCTTTGATTCTCTCTTTCATCTCAGAGTTAGCCGAACTGCTTGTTCCAACTTCCACCAGCTCATGAACAACGCAACGAGAAAGTTCCCGAGAAACCTTGAACAACCTCTCTGCAGCTCCAACACAGTGCTCTTGGATGTTACCATGATCAGACTTAATCTCTCGTGAGATCATTGAACTGATTGAATCTGATAGTCCTGAGTGCTGACACTTGTCCCAATTAGCTTCGATCATTGAACCCATCGAGCAGAGCAGTTCTTGCTTCCTGACGATGTCCTTGGTATCCTGAACTGCTTGCAAGATCGTCTTGATAATTTTCACTGATAGGGGCTCTCCTTTCTGAGCCAGGAAAATGAAAACTGGCAAAACGGTGTTGTGATGGAAATCACACAAAGCCGTTTCCAATTTCTCGAGCAATTCTTTTGAAAGCTGCTGGTTGTTCTTTGCAGCATTGTTGAAGATGGTGATGAAAAGGTGAGTTGTGTCACCAGGGTATGTAGGATCAAACCTTTGAACAAAAGCATTCCAAAGGCGGTGAGCCATGCTGAATTGCTTGTTTGTCGAG
>JALOKO010000009.1 GCA_025456495.1 Bryobacterales bacterium
TGCCACGAGGTGATGAACATGCAGGAGGTGGACCGGATTTTCGGCCCCGGCGGCGCCGCCGAAGCCTTCGCCAAGGCCAAGCAGCAAGGCAAGGTTCGCCACATCGGCTTTACCGGCCATCGAGACCCGGAAGTGCATCTGCGCATGATTCGTGAGGGCAGCTTGTGGGAGACGGTGCAGATGCCCATCAATCTGGTGGACCCACACTATCTCAGCTTTCTCACCAACGTGCTCCCGGCCGCGCGCGCCAAGGGCCTGGGACTGATTGCGATGAAGTCCAACGCCATGGGCGCCATCGGCAAGCAGGGCATCGCGCCCATCGAGGAATGTCTGCGCTTCACGCTGTCGCAACGCCCCGACACGCTGGTTTCGGGCGTCGAAACCCTACAGCAGTTGGAGCAGAACGTGGGCATCGTCAAGAGCTTTCAATCCTTCACCGAAGCTGAGCAGCAAACGATCCTCAGCCGAACCAGCAAGGGCACGGTAGGCACGGCCGTAGAGCGCTACAAGCGGCCCCTGGAAGGCGCGGGAATGCCCTCTTGTCTGTATCGCGACGGCGTGCAGGCCTAGCCAGTCCGCAATTTCCTTCTCAATGCGAAGCTGCGGCTTCTGGCGGCTGTCACGCGGCGTTAACCCGGGCTGGCTTGGCAGCCCTCGTTGCTGGCGTTCAGCCATCGGCTTTCGCAGTGGCTGAACCTCCTCGTGCGCGCGGCGGCGCCATCGCCGGGCCGCGGGCGCTTCCCCAATTCGCTTCCCTGACGGGTGCCGCATCAGTCTGTAACGCATTTGTCATAAATAGAAGATGTTCTCTATCACATGAAAGTTTTGGCTTTACCGACAACAAAGTGGGTAGGCGCATGGTGCAGGTGGCCGTGAAGTTCTACTTCTGATGGTGGTTCATCTTGGCGAAGGGGCCGGACGGAGGCGTTGCCTTTCCTCCGGCCCCCTTCCCGGGTGACGGGGGTGCAGGCGTCCCGGTCGCGCCCGGTCCGGATCGCACCAGCGCAGACCCCTGGCTTCACCGGCGCCCCTGTCTATACGCGCACAAACCACTTCTTGCGATACATGGCCAGCGCAACCACAAAGGCCACCAGCACCATGCCGATGGAGTAGACCAGTGAGACGTTTTCCGGGCTGAGGAACTGGCCCAGCACATAGCGGTCCATGAATCGTTGCGGGGATACCCATTCACCCGCCACCGGCACCAGTTTGAAGTCAATGAAGGCGCCTTCCAGCAGGCTGGCGAACATGTAGATGGTGATGGCGTTCATGCCCAGAATCACCGCGGGCTTGGCCCAACGCTGCAAGCCCCGCACATCCACCAACCAGTAAAAGCAGGCGAAGGTGGTGGCGGAAATCCCCGCCATCAACACCGCGAAACTGGGTGTCCAGATCATCTTGTTGATGGGCATAAAGTGGTCCATCCAGCTACCCAGAAACACCAGGCAAGCGCCCCCGAAGAAGATCCAGCCGATGACGCGCTCGCGCGACTCCGGTCGCCGTAGCAGATACCCCGCCAGCACGCCGAAGAGCATCGTGGAGATGCTGGGAATGGTGGAAAGCACGCCCTCCGGATCCCAGTCGTTGGCCTTCGTCCACATGTGGCCGGTTATCAGAAGCCGGTCCACGTAGCCTGCAAAATTGCCCATCGGGGTCAGCACGCCGGGGCCATAGCCGGGCACGGGAACCAGGGTGAGCATCATCCAATAGCTCACCAGGCAACCCACCGTCCATGCCAGCACGCCTTTCCAGGAACTCCACAGGAAGATCGCCGAGCAGAGGATGTAGCAGATGCCAATGCGCTGCAACACGCCAGGGTAGCGCATGTTCGCGAAATCGAACTCCGGGAACAGGTACAGGAATAGCCCTAACCCGATGATGATCGCGCCCCGCCGCACCGAGTGCAGCATCAGGTTTCGTTTGGAGTCCCCACGTTCCACCCGCTTGGCGAACGAAAAGGTCATCGCCACGCCGACGATCCAAAGGAAGGATGGCATGATGCAATCGGTGAAGGTCCACCCATGCCAGGGCACGTGCAACAGCGGCTGATAGGCGTGCTGGAAACTGCCTGCGTTGTTGACGAGAATCATTGCGGCAATGGTGGCGCCGCGAAACGCATCCAGGGATACAAGACGGTCTGATGGCTGCATAGACAATGGGATCCGATCTAATCAGCCCTGGGCGCGACCTGGCGATGCGGGCAATGGAAAGATTGTAAACCAGAGCGCCGCTAGGAGGCTTTATCGCGAGCGCTTTCGTCCGTGGACGCGGTCTGGTCCACCGGATGCGGCAGGGGTCCTTCCGCCAGCGTGTGCGAGTGACTGCGAAAAAACCAGGAGATGATTTCCTTGCCAGCCTTCTGCTGCACCACCCCACTGACAAGATCGGCAAGTTCCTGCGGGCTGCCCGTGACGCCAATGCCATTCAAGCGGAGGAAGACCAGCGCAGCCACCACCGCTGTTGGATCGTTGGCCGTGTGAAAAGGCCGGTTGCGGCAGAAGTGGAACAGATACGCCGCCGCCATCTCAAACAGGTCTGTGTGCAGGTACTGTCCCACGATGCCGCATCGGGGCATGGTGAGGGCAGATTCCAACAAGGCCGAATCACGGATGCCGCGTCGCCCACCATAGCGGCGCACCATCATGTCGTGGATATCCATCACCTCTTTCAGGGTGAGAAACACCGGACGTGCCTGGGTATCGTCGGTCATCGCTTCGCGCCCGGTGTTGGTCATTCCTGCATCCCCCGCAAGATGGAATCGTATTCCTGCACCACAGCCTCCACGCTGCGCTCGTAGCGTTGCCGCCGGCCCTTGGCGCGGATGGGGGTAATCACCAGACAATCGCCATCTGTGGAAAGGCGCATGACGGTCTGCTCGTCGATGTCCAGAATCTGCAGGACTCCGGAATCCAACATTAGCGCAAGGCCGCCATTCACGCTCACCAGCTTGCGGGTAGTCACGGTAACCATTGTCCCCGCCCGGCGGCGGAAAACACAACCTCAATGCGGTTGGACAACATCCAGCAGGTGGCCGGCGATGGCCAGTGACGCGGTGGCTCCGGGGCTGGGGGCGTTCATCAGATGCAGCGCATCGGCACGCTGCACGTACTGGAAATCCTGCACCAGCGTCCCGTCCGGGCTGAGGGCCTGCGCCCGTACCCCAGCGTTGCCTGGACGCAGATGCTGCCGTTCCAGCGCGGGCACCAGCCGCTGCAGTGAGCGCAGGAAAACGGCGGGCCGCAGGGAACGGTACAGCTCAAACGCCGACATGCGCGGATATCTGGCGAGAAAGCGCCAGAAGCCGCCGTAGGTGAAGATGTCGGCAAGGTCGCGCGGTGAGATATCGCGATGCCGGTATCCTTCCCGCCTGGCGGCCAGCACGGCGTTCGGCCCCGCTTCCACGCCCCCTTGGATCATTCGCGTGAAGTGAACGCCCAGGAACGGGAAGCGTGGGTCCGGAGTGGGATAGATGAGGTGCTTCACCAACTGCGCGCCCTCGGGGCTGAGTTCGAAATACTCGCCGCGAAACGGGACGATGCGGGTGTGGCGGGCTTCACCGGCCAAGGCCAGCACGCGATCACAGTGGAGCCCCGCGCAATTGAACAGAAACCCGGCGCGGCATTCCTGGTTGCTGCCCGCCAAGGTCCACTGGCCATCCTGTGTTCGCAGCCCGGTCACGGCGAAGCCTGTCCGCACGGCGCCCCCCAGCCGCTGAATGCGAGCTTGCATTGCGCGGCACACGGCCGGGTAATCGGTGATGCCTTCCTCAGGCACATGCAGGGCGGCCACGCCACGGACGTGCGGCTCCACTTCGCGCATCGCCTCGCCAGACAGCCAGCGCAATCCGGTCAGTCCGTTGGCCTTGCCTCGCGCTTCCAACTCGCGCAGCCGTGGCGCTTCGCTGTCGTCCACCGCCACCACCAGCTTGCCGCACTGTTGGTAGGGGACGCTCTCCTGCTGGCAGAACTCCACCATCTGCCGGATGCCCTCTACCGCCAGCTTGGCCTTCAGCGAACCGGGCTTGTAGTACAACCCGCAATGCAGCACGTTGCTGTTATGGCCGCTTTGGTGGGCGCCAACGCGCCCTTCTTTTTCCAGCACCTCCACGCGCATCCCGGGCCATCGTTCCAGAGCACGACAGGCAAGGGCCAGGCCGATGATGCCGCCTCCGATGATGGCGATGCTGGCGGGCGGGCGATGGGCGGGCATGCACCCATTTCAGCAGATCCGCCGCCGGGCCACGAGGGATGCGCGGCGGCGATGCCGGTGGACACCCATGCCGCCCGCCGGGGGCTACTTCGGAAACTGCGACGCGTCGATGTGTGGCAGCAGTTTCAGGGCGTTCTTGAAGTAGATCTTCTTCAGCACGTCGTCCGGCAGGCTCAGGCCGTACATGCGCCAGAAGGCGTGATACCTCTTGTGGTACGGGAAGTATTCGTCGGCCGTCTCCAACGTGCGGAAGTAAGTGGTGAATTCACCCGGCACCCAGCTATCCTTGCCGAACAGGACACGGTCCTGGTAGCGGATGAGGAATTCGCGTGCCGCGCGGGGTTGCCGCCCCAGCTCCGCAATCACCGCGCCGATCTCGGTGTACATGTTGGGCAGGCGGTCCAGCAACTGGGCGAGCTTGGCTAAATCGTTCGCATACCAACCCAAGTGCGCGTTGATGAAGATCGTCTTGGGGTGCTTCTCAAACAACCGGTGCTGTTCGGCCATCACCACCTCCCAGGATGGGTAGGTGTCGGCGGGGCGGGCGCGGCTGGGATACAGCGACAACTCCAGCCAGCGTTCGTTGTTTTTGTCGATCGGGTCAAAGAACGAGGCAGGCTCGCCGGTGTGAATCAATACCGGCATGTTGAGTTCGGCGCACTTGCGCCAGACGGGGTCCAGGCGCGGATCGTCGGTGGGCACGCGCCCTTTCTTGTCGCGCAGGTTCAAGCCGAGGTTCTTGAAGATTTTCAGTCCCCGCGCGCCGTTGCGGTAATCCTCCTCCAGTTGCCTGGCCGCGCCCTCTCCCCATCCCGGTTCGTCGATTCCCCAGAAGTCCAGGTTTGCGAAAATCACGAAGCGGCCGGGATGCGCCTTCAGCAGTTGCTCAGCACCAATTTTGATGTTCTCGCCCTGCCCCCCGCTTAAGTTCACCAGCATGCGAACGTTCAGCGCATCCATGTCCTTCACCACTTGCGCAATGCGTTCGGTGGTGGAGCGCGGGTTGTGATGGCTGTGGATGTCAATGACGGGGAACTTCGCGCGGGTCACGGGATGTTCAGCAACCACCAGCGTCGACTTCGGATCGTACTCCACAAAGCTCATCGGCGGCAGGGGCCGCTCAGGACGGTCGTCTCGACGCTGCGGCCCGATGTCGGCGTTGGCGGGGCGGTCCTGGGCTTGGCACAAACAGGCAAGGCCCACCAGGATGAAGAGCATGGAGGCGAGGCGATGACGAAACATGGTTTCGTCAGTGTGCAGTGTCGGGCAGTCCGGCGTCAAGTGGCCAGCAGCTTGCCCGCCGGGCCATCGGACTCGCAATGCCTGCGCGTCACCGCATGGCGGTAGCGGAACATCGCAGTCAATTGCAGGCGCAGCAACCAGCCCAGCAGCCAGTCACTCACGGGAGCGCCGGGAAGCGCGCATTCGATTTCGTCCACCAGCAGGGTGCCCTCGGGATGCGATTGAAACCGGTGCTGGTGCCGCCAATGCCGGAAAGGCCCGCGCACTTGCAGGTCCTCAAACCCGTCCAGCCCCTGAAACGCGGTGTGGCGCGCCAGCCAGATCACCGGCACAGGACCCATCCAGACGCGGAACATCACTTCCGAGCCCGCCTCCAGACCGGCGTCCTTCCGCAGCACCTGCATCGGCTGCCAGGGAGGGGTGAGCAACTGGATGGCATCCCCACGCAAGTGAAAATCCAGCACCGCTTCGCGAGGGGCGCGCACAAGCGTGGAAAACTGAAAGTGCAGCACAATGAGAGGGATTCCGGCCGGGGTGGGGTGGATTTCTTTTCCCTCATAACCAACGCTTATACCGTTTATTTTCAAAAACTTATCCTCGCGACTGGGCGCGTTTGTGGTACCCTGTGAAAGGGTTACGGCCGCGCGGCTCCGCGAAGGAGTCCGCATTCCGGTTGTGGCTGTGGAGACCATCTTGGCAAGCCCGAGCAACACTCTCGATTCCGCAACTCTGGCTCAATTGGTGAGCGAAATTGCGGAGGAAATCCTTCGCTCCCGAAGCGCCCTGACGCCCGTGGCGGGGTCTGGCCCCAAGGGCGCGCCGTCGTTGTCCCAGGTGGCGGCGGCGATTGACCACACCAACTTGAAGCCGGAGGCTACCCGCGCGGACATCCTCAATCTGTGTGCCGAAGCGCGTGACCACCACTTTGCCACGGTGTGCGTCCAGCCCATTTGGGTGAGCGATGCTGAGCGTGCTTTGCGCGGTACTTCAGTAGTGGTGTGTACCGTGATTGGCTTTCCCAGTGGTGCGGTGCCTGCTCCGGCCAAGTGCGCTGAAGCGGCTTTGGCCATTCGGAAGGGCGCCCGCGAACTGGATATGGTCATTCCCATCGGACTGTTACGGCAGGGCGACCTGGACGCGGTGCAAGCCGAAATTCATGCACTGGCCTCTCTCTGCCACCGGGGCGGCGCCATGCTGAAGGTGATCCTGGAAACGGCCGCGCTTAGCGAAACTGAGATCGCCGTGGGCAGCGCTCTGGCCCGCCTTGCCGGCGCGGATTTCGTGAAGACCTCCACCGGCTTTCATCCGGCTGGCGGCGCCACGGAAGCTCATGTGCGACTGCTTCGGCAAGCCGCCGGACCTGAGATGGGCGTGAAGGCGGCAGGCGGTATCCGTTCTGCCCAAGCGGCGCTGGCAATGCTGGCCGCGGGCGCCAACCGGCTGGGATCCAGCGCCAGCGTTCGCATTCTGGAGGAACTGGCTCAGTAGCGCCGCATCCACCTCTATGGCGCCCCTCAACAAGACCGCCTTTCACTTTAGCCAGCGCACCGAACTGCTGGACTTCCTGCTTGAGGTGTCGTCGCAGATTTCGCGCACCATCGAACTGGAACCCCTGCTGGAAACCATCGGCGGCATCATCAGCCAGGTGATTCCCGGCAATCTGGTAGCCATCCTTCTTTACGACGAGGTCTCTGGCGAGTTGAAGTTGCGCCACGGCCAGGGGCACCGTGAGGAGTTGCTGCGCAGCCTCAGCATTCCCCTGGGCGAGGGCATCACCGGGGTTGCCGCGAAGGAGCGCAAGGCCATCGTCAGCGGTGACGTGCGCACGCATCCGCACTATCTGGCGGCGGTAGACGCAGTTCGCAGCGAGATTGCCGTGCCCATGGAGGCGGGCGGCAAACTGGTGGGCGTGATTGATGTGCAAAGCACCCAGTCCGATGCCTACACCGAATACGATCAGCTACTGCTGCAGTTGCTCTCCAGCCGCATCGCCTACGCAGTGGAAAACGCGCGGCTATACCAGCAGGCCGAACGGCAGAACGAAACGCTGAAGCACCTGGCCGAGATCGCCCAACAGGTGGGACTGCTGCTTGATCTGGATACCCTGCTGGGCAAGGTGGCCGGCATCCTGCATGGCTATGTCGCCTATGCCTCGTTCAACATTTTCCTGGTGGACGAAGCGCATCAGATGTTGCGGCACCGCTTCAGTTTGCGCTACGACCAGCGTGTCCGCTTCGCCGACATCCCCATCAACAAGGGAGTGACCGGACATACCTATCGTTCGCGCCAGATTACCCGCGTGGCCGACGCGCTACGCGATCCGCGCTTCATCGTCACGCAGCCCGATATCCGCTCAGAGATCGCTGTCCCACTGATGGTGCAGGACAAGGTGGTGGGCATCCTTGATCTGGAAAGCGAGCAGTTGAATTACTTCACCGAAGACCATGTGCAACTGCTGACACTGCTAGCGCCGCAGTTGGCTATCGCGGTGGAGAACGCGCGGCTCTATGAAGAGCTTTCCCAACGGGAACGCACGATGGAGGCAGACCTGGAAGCGGCTCGCGAACTGCAGAGCTTTCTTCTGCCCCGCATCCCCATCGCGCGTCATGGGTTGGAAATCGAGGCCCGCCTGGCCGCCGCCCGCACCATCAGCGGAGACCTGTACGACTACATGGAACTCGATGGCGGTAAGGTGCTGTTCGCCGTGGGTGACGTGAGTGGCAAGGGCGCGGCGGCGGCCCTCTATGGCGCCATGGTCAGCGGGTTGCTGCGTAGTCTGGCGCCCAGTGTGGGCAGTCCCCGGCAGATTCTCACCCTGTTGAACCAGTCCCTGCTGACGCGTCGCGTCCATGCCCGCTACGTCACCATGATGCTGGCCGTCTGGGACCCTGCCCGGCGTGTGCTGCGGCTTGCCAATTCCGGTGGTCTTCCCCCGCTGATCGTCCGCCCCAGCGGGGTGGAGGACCCCCGTCTGGAAGGCCTGCCGCTGGGCTTGCTGGCCAAGGCGAGCTACGACGAAATCGAGATTGCCATGCACCCCGGAGACCTTGCCGTGTTTGTCTCCGATGGCGTGGCCGACCAGACCAATGCGGAGGAAGCGGACTATGGAAAGGAGCGTCTGGGCCAACTGTTGTTTGCCCACCGCGCCGACAGTCTCCCTCTGCTGTGCGACACCGTTCTGGCCGATGTGACACGCTTCGCCGGCGGGGCGCCAGTCTTCGACGACCAAACCATCATCGCCCTGCGTGTGCAGTCCTGAGCCGCCCAGCGCTAACCACGAATTGCGGAATACCCGCTGCGCTAGCGATCATCGAATGAGCAACCATGCCAAGTTCTCAAGTTCTTTCCGCGCCGTTCTCGTCGTCGATGGTCCCCTTCACCAATCCGCCATTCGCCTATCGGGACGGTCACCTGTACTGCGAGGACGTTGCCTTGAAGGACCTGGCGGCAGGCGCGGGCACGCCCTGCTATGTCTACGCGGCCAATGGCATCCGCGATCGCTTCCGCGCCTACCAGGCGGCCTTTCAGCAGATGCCGCACCGGATCTGCTACGCCGTGAAGGCCAATTCGAACTTGGCCATCCTGCGCCTGCTGGCAGAGCTGGGTGCTGGCTTTGACATCGTCTCCGCGGGGGAGTTGTATCGGGTGATGCAGGCTGGGGGGAACCCTGGCGCCGTGGTGTTTTCCGGCGTTGGCAAGACTCGCGACGAGATGGCCTATGCACTCCACGCGGGAATCCACAGCTTCAATTGCGAGTCAGCGCCGGAACTGGAACTGCTGGCGACGGTCGCGCGCGCCAAGGGCTTGCGTGCGCGCTGCTCCTTGCGGGTGAACCCGGATGTCGACGCAAAGACGCACCCCTACATCTCCACCGGGCTCCGTGAACATAAGTTCGGCATTGCCATGGACGAGGCGCTTGACCTGTACCGGCGCTTCCAGGACGAACCAGCGCTGGAGTGGATCGGCGTCAGTTGCCACATCGGCAGCCAATTGCTGGATGTCAGCCCCCTTGCCGAGGCCGCTGAAAAACTCGTTGCCTTCGTCGCTACGCTGCGTGCGAACGGCATCGCCATCCAGGAGGTGGACATCGGTGGCGGCGTGGGCGTGCGCTATCACGAAGGCGAGGCGGCGCCGGAGCTGAGTGTGTATGGCCAGCGTCTGCTGCAGGCCTTTGCTGGCGCTGAGCTGACGATTGTGGCAGAGCCGGGCCGGTCACTGGTGGCGGAGGCGGGCGTGCTGCTATCGCAGGTGTTGTATGTGAAGACATCGGGCGAGCGCGAGTTCGTCATCACCGACGCAGCCATGAACGACCTCATCCGCCCGGCGCTCTACGATGCGCACCACGAGATTGTGCCCGTACACTGGCAACCGCGCCCGGCGATGGTGGCCGATGTGGTGGGTCCGGTGTGTGAGAGCGGCGACTTCTTCGCGCGCAACCGCCAGATGTCCGTGGTGGAGCCAGGCGAGTTGGTGGCGGTGTGCACGGCGGGGGCCTATGGCTTTGTGCAGTCTTCGAACTACAACACGCGTCCGCGCCCTGCGGAGGTGCTGGTGGATGGCGCCCGTTGGCGCGTGGTGAGGGAACGCGAGACGCTGGCGCAACTCATCGCCGGGGAAACGGTCTAGGGGCCGCGTGCGGATCTGGCCGAAGCGGCGCGGATTCCAAGGGCCTTGCAGTCCGTGATGATACGATCATCCTATGCTCACCCGCCTGAAGATTGATGGGTTCAAAAACCTGGTGGGCGTCGACCTGCATTTTGGCCCCTTTACCTGTATTGTCGGTCCCAATGGCATTGGTAAATCGAACGTCCTGGATGCCATCGCGTTCTTGAGCGCAATGTCTCGGGAACCGTTCCACGAAGCCGCCCTGAAGGTGCGTAGCGATTCCGGTAGGCATGGAGATATCCGGCATCTATTTCATCGGTCTGGTGACAGCACTATCGACACAATGCGATTTGAGGCCGAGATGTTGGTTCCCGCCACTGGAGTGGATGACCTGGGGCAACCAGCAACGGCCACCATCACGTCATTGCGCTACGTGCTGGAGTTGCGGCTTCGTAGCGGCTACCAGGGAGGATCCGATAGTCCGCTAGAGCTGGCGCATGAGTCCTTGGAGCCCATCAAGCTGGGTGATGTTGCGGAGAACCTTCACTTCGAACACTCTGTGAAGTGGCGGAAGTCTGTAGCCTCTGGGCGAAGATCTGGCAAGTCCACTGCCTCAGGCAAGACATCTGGCTCTGAGTTCATCTCCACCAAGATTGACTCCGATAAGCGCTACATCCGTTTGCATCAGGATAACCGTCAGGGAAGGCCGCGCGATCTTCTGGCGTCGCTATTGCCAAGAACCGTACTTTCTTCAACTAATGCGGTTGAGAGCCCTACGGCAACGCTTGCACGCAAAGAAATGGAGAGCTGGCGCATCTTGCAGTTAGAACCCTCGCTGCTTAGAGAACCGGACTCATTCAATTCACAACCACAGATCTCGGCCCGCGGTGAGCACATGGCGGCGACGCTCTATCGTATGGCTGGGGGTTCCCTCAACGGCTTTGTCGAGAGTTCCGAGTCGGACGACGAATCTGGCAACGTCTACGCTAGGATTGCCAATCGGCTTGCGGAGCTCTACGAAGATGTACAGACGCTTTGGGTGGATCGCGACGAAAAGCGAGAACTACTCACCGTCTGCGTTCGCACCAGGAATCAGGAGACTTTCCCAGCGCGCGCTCTCTCTGACGGAACTCTTCGATTTCTTGCCCTTAGCATTCTGGAAGCCGATGACCGTGCGCAGGGCTTGGTGTGTTTAGAGGAGCCGGAGAATGGGATTCATCCGTTTCGCATTCCATACATGATCCAGTTGCTCACCGATATGGCCGTGGACACGCAGGATAGCGTTTCCACTTTTAACCCGCTGCGACAGGTAATCATCAACACGCATTCGCCGATCGTTGCGTCGAATGTTCCAGCCCAAAGCCTGCTGGTAGCAGTGCCTCGCAAGGTTGCCGAATCCGGGAAGGTACGCAAGTTTGTGGACTTCCAGTGCGTGAAAGACACCTGGCGGCACAAAGGGGGCCTTTCGGCTGCGGTTGCGCAAGGGGAGTTGCAAACCTACCTGCAGGCCGTGCATCGTGAGGAGCCAGCCGCCCAGACAAGCGAGGTTGCAGCAAGAACAGTGAAAGCGCTGTTCGGGAACCCGTCGCAGATGCGTTTGTGGGGGCCAAGCGGCCAATCATGAGAATTCGCTACACCCTGCTGACCGACGGTTCGTCTGACCGGGTGCTCCTGACGATCATTGACTGGTTGTTGGCCCAGTTGCCCTTTTCGGTAGAGTTCCAATCCCAGTGGGCAGATCCCGCGGCGGTAAACAACAGGGGAAATGGTCTGGAATCGCGGATTCGAGAATCCCACTCGAAGTATCCCTGCGACTTGTTGGTGGTCCATCGCGACAGCGAATCCATTCCCCACGACACTCGCACCGAAGAAGTTGAGCGGGCGCTGAATAGCGCTGGGCTGGCTCACCAGGTGTATGCCATCGCAGTGCCAGTGCGCATGACGGAGGCGTGGTTTCTGTTCGATGAGTCTGCCATTCGCAAAGCAGCCGGGAATCCGAATGGCCGAGTGAGCCTGAGTCTCCCGCCGTTGCATCAGTGCGAGTCTTTGCGTGACCCTAAGCAACACTTATACGACACACTCCGCCTTGCCTCTGGGCTGTCTGCTCGCCGTGCCAAGAAGTTTCGTCCATCCGCCGCAGTGTATCGCCTGGCGCAAGAAATCGAGGATTTCCGGCCCCTTCGGACGCTGGCTGCCTTCGCGCAGTTTGAGCAGAGTCTTTCGCGCGCCCTGGATCAGCTGCGTGGGCGCGAGTCTGTTTCCGGCGGGGTGGAAAGGCGGCGGTAGTACGTTCAGGAGACGTCAGTGGCATACGGTGACCTAGCGGTCCTGCCGGGCAAACAACAGCCACGCCGCCAGCAGGCAGGCTGCGGCGAAAAGCGCGGAGCTTTGCAGTAAGGGGGTAGCATCGGTAGGCTCGCCGCTCACCAGCGTCAGCAGCAGGGCGCCTAGTTCGTATACCTTCGGTACCGCCAGGTAGGCAGCCTTCCACAGGTTGCGCGCGAAGGTGGAGGGCAGCAGGCGGATGGCCAGGTCCTGCTGCGCGAGGATGGGGCTGAAGACCATGGCGACGAAGGTGACGATCATGGCCACGGCGCTGTTGCCGGTGAGCACGGTCACCAGCATCACCAGGGCCATCAAGACGCTGAAGACGAAGCCCGTCACGGGAATCGCCCAGAGGAACTGCGGGTTCCAGAAGCCGGACTTTGCACCCAGAATGAGCCAACTGCCGCCGATGAGCAGAACGACGTTTGCCGCGATCAACAGCACGGAACCCAGGTAGCGGGCGGCCAGGATGAGCCCGCGTGGCACCGGCCGAGCCAGCAGCAGTTCCGCGCGACCGGGTTCGAAAAGCGAGGCGCTGAGACCCGCACAGACGAACACGCCCACGAAGGTGGACACCCCGTAGAGGAAGGCCGCAATGGCGCCTTGGATGTAGCCCACAAAGGCTTGCAGGCGGTCGGCGCTGCCGGTGCTCATGGCCTCCTGCCCGAAGAGGCTGATGGTGGCTTTGGCGCCGGAGACGATATCGATTTCCAGCACGAACGCCAGGAAGGCCAGCACGAAGGCGGTGGAGCCGTAAATGCCCCACACAATGCGGCGCGCGAAGGCTTCGCGGATGGTATCCGCCAGTAGCGCATAGAAGGCCAGCGCCAGGTGGAGGGGCAGGCTGCGTTCCGGCGGCGCGTCCGCGTCGATGGTCGCCCGTCGCTGCAGGGAGTCAGGCATCCAGGCGCGCCTCCTGGCCGCCGATGGCCTGCAGGAAGACCTGCTCCAAGGTGCTCTGGCAGCGCTCTACCTGCACGATCAGCTTGCCCTCGGCGCGCAGCGCATCAATGGCCGCGTTTGTGCTGGCAAGATCAGGAAAGGCTGCCTCCGTGGCGGCGGCGTGCGCCGTTTGGGTGCCGGCCTGCTGATAGAGGACGCGGAATCCGGCCTGTCGCGTGAGTTCCGCCACATTGCCGCGCAGCCGCAATTTGCCTCGATGCAGAATGGCTACGTCGCGGCAGAACAATTCCACCTCGGCCAGGATGTGGGAGTTCAGGAACACGGTGACGCCGCGATCGTTTAGTCGCTGCAGCACCTCGCGCATCTCGGCGCGGCCGACGGGGTCAACGCCATCAGTGGGCTCGTCCAGCATCAGCAGCGAGGGCCTGCCCAACATGGCCTGAGCCAGTCCGATGCGCTGCACCATGCCCTTGGAGTAGTTGGCCAGGCGCACGTCTTTCCAGGTACGCATGGCCACCAGGTCCAGCACCTCCTCTACCATGGCCCGCAGCGCGCTGCCGTGAAAGCCCGCCAGTTGCCCCTGCATGCGTAGCAGTGACCATCCGGTGTGGTAGTTGGGGAAGCGGCCGCCCTCAGGGAGGTAGCCGACACGGGTGCGGGCCTGGAAGCGTCCAGCAGGTTGGCCCAACAAAAAAGCCTCACCGGCATCGGCCCGCGCCAGCCCCAGCAGAATCTTCACCAGCGTGGTTTTACCGGCGCCATTGGCCCCTAGTAGGCCGAAGGTGCTGCCGGGCTCCACGGTGAGAGAGACGCCGCGCAAGGCCTCCACCCGCCGACGGCGCAGCGGCAGCGCGTAGGTTTTGTGGAGGTTGCGAACGTCAATGGCGGCGGTGGACATAGGGATGGGGGCATGCGCCTACATCTCCATTAGGCCACGAACCTGGCGGCTGACACGTGCGCTTGATTCGGTGGGAGCGGGAAGAGACTCCAGGAAGTGGATGAATTCGGGTGCTGCCTGGATGGGGCCGAAGTCGGCGTCGGATTCCAGGTGCTCCCGCGAGAGCTTCGCTCCTGCGTTCGCTGCCCGCTCAAGCCAATCGATTGCTGCGGTCGCGTTGGCCTGCGAGGCTTCGAACGTGGCCATGTGGTAGTAAGCGTGAGGGGCGCGCTGTCGCTTCTGCGAAAGTCGACGAACATACGCGCGGTCAACCCAAGAGGACTTGGATCGTTTGCTTACCCCCGGAGCGGGCGCCGACACAACGATGCGCGATGGCTGCACCGAGAGAGGAATCATGTCCTCATACCCGTCCACCAGCATCTGGAACGCACCGTCGCTGATGCCGCCTGGGAACAGCATGCGCTGCACGGCGACGGCGTCCGGTTGTCCTTCTAGCGTGTCGATGGCGGCGCGGATGGCGAAGGGTTCCGCCAGGCGGTCGTCGGCGGAAATGGCGATTCCCGCATGACGCCGGGCATTGTCAAAGTTACGCCGGGACAGTTCCTCCAGCGCGGCAGAAATGGCCTTGTGGGCAATGGCACGCAAGCGCTCTGTTGCCTCGACGATCGGCTGATAGTGCCGCTCTCCCTGGTCGTCGAACCACAGCTCAAAGGCAGGGCGAGCGGGTAGCGCTTCGGGCAGCTTAGTGAACCGTCCAGACGCTTCCAGATCCTCCAACTCTGCGATTCCGATCTCCGTTGCACCGTAAAGCACTCCATCCCATTCCCGAAAGGGAGGCACTAAGTGGCCATGCGGTTCCTGGCGCGCGCGATATACCGGCGGCACAATCACCGGTAGCATCTCCGGGACGATCTGTTCGGCAAAGCCCACAATCTCAAGCGACTGTATCTGCTGTGGTTGGGCCATCTCGTAAATCCTAGGATAACTTCGAGCGCAGGTAGGTGATGGACTCACGACGAAGGGCGGTGAAGTCTGACTCGCCTCCGTGCGGGAAGGCGCGGAACGTTACCTTCTCTTGTAAACACCACCGGGCGAGTTCCTCCGCCTGCTTGTGTCGGGCGACACGACCGGCAACAAAGACGGCCTCCAGGTGCAACGAACGGAGGGCCACCTCATCGGGAATTCGCACTTCATGGGTGTGCTGGCGAAAGGCCCCGCCCCGGATGCCATACGGCGACGGGCGATGGTGGATGCCATCAGTGAACGTGACGTAGTCCATCGGCTCAACAAAACAAAGATCCAGGCAGAGCGCCAACAATTGCCGGTGCTCCGGGACCGGAAGCTCGTGCGTCTCCAGAAACGCCTGCGGTGAGGGGGAACCCGCGGGCAGGGTGACGTGCCGAACAAGTGCCCCTGAGTCAAACGGTGTGGCGCAGCCGTCTAACGGATACGCCGTTTCCAGGGAACGATGGAACGGTTGAACTTTTCGCTTGCATTTCCTGGAAAACGCGCTATACTCTGAAAGGTTTGTCCGCTGAGCCTCTCTGCGTGTAGGGTAAAGGCTCTAGCGAAGGCTGGGTGTGTGGGAAAGTCCACAGCCTGGCGCTGCACCGGTGATGAGCCCGGGCAAACCGGATGCGTGACCACCCCCAGCCTCTCCCAGAGCAAGGCTTCTCCGCACGAGTACGAATTCAATTTCGGATTCCCGTGCGTTCGGACGCCACTCACCGTGAGTGCTGGTACCCCCGCCCTGGCAAAAGGATCAAACCTGCAGCAGGACTGCGTTCTTCATCGGACCGCGTTCGCAAACGGGGTCGCGTTCGCAAATCGGACCGAGTTCGCAAATCGGGTCGCGTTCTGAGGCGGATGCCGGGTTCGGGAGCGCTCGCGCGATGGGCGGGTGCTTCTTCGCGGTGGACCTTGGGTCTGTTCGCATTCCGCCGATAGGACACGCAGGTGTGTCTAACGCGCGCAGCGTGCGCGGGTTTTTTGTGTCATCTTTGTCCCGAACGACGGCGTGCTGCGCAATTGCGGCTCCCGCGCTTGGCGGATGACATTTGTGTGTAATTTGCTGAACCTTTGACGGGAAATTTTCGTCAATTCGCTTGGAGGATACGTGCGATGATCGCTACTTTGGAACAACCCGTTCAAACGAAGCCGATCGTCCGGGAAGTGGAAGGCAGCGTGTACTGCCCGTTCTGTACCAGAACGGTTGGCGCGGTGCTGGTTGCGTCGGGGAAGAAGGTCAAGTCAAAGCCTGGCCAGAAGTGCCCCCGCTGCGGTTCTTCTTTGGATGCCGGTTACGTCGTGATGCCGCAACGCGTGGCGTAAGGCGGCGCTTCTGGCTATGCGGCGCGCACTCCGCTCCTGGGTTGCGCGCCGGTCACCTCCCCTCACTCCCGGACGTCCAGGATTTACTCCCGGACATCCAGGATTTGGGGGCTGACAAGCCATCGTGATACTGTTAGGAGCGTCTCCTTCAGGTACCCGGCCACTGGCCGCCTCCTGAAGCCAACCGCGGAAATTGCCGGAACGCATGGGATACTCTCCGCACCGTGTTCCGGCAAGATCGGGTCTTGGCAAGATCGGGTCTTGGCAAGATCGGGTCTTCGTCGCGGACCGAATCGGGTTCTTCAGAAAGAACTTCAGAGAGTCCAACTAAAGGATAGGCCCCGAGCATCCGAGAATTGATGAGTATGAAGAAAACAACGCCACACGCGAAAGCTTCCACCCGCAAGCCCGCCGCCGTGGCCATAGCAAAGTCGAAGCAGAGAAGTGGCAAACACTGTGTCGTTTGTGGCTCAGACGTAGCGCCCTTTTCCGAAGAGAATCTCTGTTGGGTGTGCCGCCGCCTGAAGGTGAGCGCCTGGAGCGAAACCACAGACGCACAGATGTTCGCGGCCGAGTAGGCCAGAGCCCAGCGCCGACTCTGCCCGGCGTTCGCCAGACGCCCCGTCCGAATCTTTCGCCAGACGCCCTGTCCGTATCGTTCGCCAAGCCCCGTCCCTATCGTTGACTAGACGCCCCGTCCCAAGCGTTCGCCTGCCCCCGTGGCTAAGGCCCGTTCGTACACCCACCCCGCCACCGCCACGTCCTGCACCCCCAATCCGGTGGACTCAAAGATCGTCACCCCATCGGGCCGTCGCCAGCCGCTGTCGCCACCTGACTCCTGCAACACCGATCCCAATTCGCGAACTTGCTCCCCAGGCCATCGCGCATCCGGATACGCCAGCAGCAGATCCCCCGCTTCCATCAACGCCTGTTCCTGGGAATCCACGGCAATGCACGCAGCCCTGCGGACCGTGCGCGGATCCAGTTCGGCGTGCGTGGAAACATTTGACCCGATTGCATTGATATGTGCGTTGCGACTCACCGCCCCGTCCGGCAATACAGGATCTGCTGATCGCGTGGCGGTCACCACGATGTGCGCCCCTTCCGCCGCTTCCTCCGGACTTGCGCATTCCCGTACTTCGCCCGCTTGAAATTCTCGGAACGCCTCCACAAACTGACGGCGACTTTCGGCGCGCCGTGCATACACACGCACCTCACGAATCGTACGCACGCTGCACACGGCATGCAGTTGGGTGTGCGCCTGGTATCCCGTGCCCAGCATGCCCACAATCGATGCGTCGCCGCTGGCCAGGCAGTCGGTTGCGACGCCCGATGCCGCGCCGGTCCGGATGCGGCCGAGTTCGCTGGCCTCCATCATCGCCAGCGCTTCCCCATCCGACGCCCGAAACAGCAGCACGTAGAAGGCCGCCCCCGGTCCACCCGCCCCCGGCCGTGGATGCGTCGCGTACACCTTGGCGCCGAAATAGTCGCCGCAGGCCCCCGCAAGCGAGTGCAATTGCGCGCCGCCAGGAAGGGTGAGGCGGCGTCGTGCCTGGTTCAGCGCGGTTCCCTCCGCCAGCCTCAGGAAGGACTCGCGCACCAGGTCAATGGCTACCGTCATCGGCAGCAACTGCTTCACTTCTCGTTCTGTTAGGAATCGCATCCGTCTCTCCGCCTTGATGATGCCACTAAACGCGCCGGCGCGGTGTCGCTCCTGCCGTTTCCGCGCCCCGGCCGCCGCCGATGCCAGCGCCAAACAACCGGACATGCAGCAGCCTGGGCGCGCCTGACGCTATACTCCGATTCATGCAGATTCAAGTCGCGCGCGAACCATTCGACGCCATTGTGGTCGGCTCCGGGGCCACCGGCGGTTGGGCCGCCAAAAAGCTCACCGAAGCCGGCATGCGAGTGTGCCTGCTGGAGGCCGGCAAGAACATCACCAAGCGGGATTACAACGAGCACACGCCCAGTTGGCAGATGCCCTACCTCGGCATGTCCCCCAAGGTGAAGGATACCCGCCCCATCCAGGGCAACTGCTACGCCTGCACTGAGTACAACTACCAGTGGTTCGTCAACGACATTGAAAATCCCTACACGCAGGACAAACCCTTCAGTTGGATCCGCATGCGCGTCCTGGGGGGACGCAGCCTAAGCTGGGGTCGGCAGAGCTATCGCCTGGGACCACTGGATTTTCAGGCCGCCAGCCATGATGGCTATGGCGAAGACTGGCCCGTCACCTACGACGAAATGGTGCCCTACTTTGAAGAAGTCGAACGCTACGTCGGCATCAGTGGACAGCCCGAGGGCTTGAAGGCGCTTCCCGACAGCATCTTTCAGCCACCAATGCAGTTGACCTGCGCCGAAGAGCACATGCGGCAGCAGTTGAAGTCCAAGATGAATCGCGTGCTGACGATTGGCCGCGTGGCCATCCTCACCCGCAACCATCGCGACCGTCAGGCCTGCCACTACTGTGGACCTTGCGAACGCGGCTGCATTACAACGTCGTACTTTTCCAGCCCGTACACCACCATCAAAGACGCCAAGGATACCGGACGCCTCACCCTGGTGACCGACGCCGTGGCCAGCCACGTGGTGATGAAGGACGGCAAGGCGGCGGGCATCGCCTACATCGACCGCGAAAGCCGGACCCCGCGCGAGGCCCTGGGCAAGGTGATCGTGCTGTGCGCGTCCACGCTGGAAAGCACGCGCATCCTGATGAACTCCAATATCTGTAACTCCAGCGGCGTGCTGGGCCACTACCTGATGGACCACATCTACCAGGGGGGCGCGGGCGGCGTGCTGCCCGTACCCGAAGCGCGACCCTGGGCGGGCATGCCCAAGCGCCCCAACGGCGTCTACGTGCCGCGCTTCCGCAATGTGGATCGCCCCCACACCAACGGCATGATTCGTGGCTATGGCTACCAGGGCGGCGCCATGCCCGCCTTTTCCCAGAACGCACCCGGCTTCGGCAAGGCCTACAAGGATGCTGTCCGCGAAGGGCGCTGGCAGGCCAGCCTGGGCGTCTGGGCGGAGTGTCTGCCACGCTACGAAAACCAAGTCAGCCTCGACCGCAATCGCGTCGACGCCTGGGGCATTCCCACCCTACGCATGGACATGAGCTGGAGCGATAACGAACGGAAACTCTTTGAAGACGCCAAGCAGGAAGCCGCCGCCATGATGGAGGCTTCGGGCGCAAAGGAAATCCGCATCTACGGCGACAAGCCCTCTGTCCCTGGCCACTGCATCCACGAGGTGGGCACGGCCCGCATGGGCGCCAATCCGCGCAACAGTGTCCTGAACAAGTGGAATCAGGCCTGGGACGTGGAGAACCTCTTTGTCACCGACGGCGCCTGTTGGGTAAGCCAGGGCTGTGTAAACCCAACCCTCACCATGATGGCCCTCACGGTGCGCGCCTGCGACTACATCGCCCGCGAGTACGCCAAAAAAATCGCCAAGGCCTGACAAGCCGGCATCCCTCTCCAATGGCCCTCTGGCAGCGCGTTATCGACGCCGGGACCGCAACGGATTCCGCGCGCTGGCGGCACGGTCGGCGCCAGCCCTCGCGCCCACTCCGGCGGCATCCAGGCCCGAAACGGCCGCACCCACGGGTGTGCGTTCCCTAACGCGGCTGGGCGGCCTTTCTGGCCACGAAGTAGGGCTGGTTGGCAAGGTTCGGTTCCAATCCGGGATAGAGCCAACGCATGCCCGAGGGGGCTTCAAGTTGGAAATAGTATTGGAGCGGGTACCGCGAGTTGGTGTAGCTGGCCGGGATCGCAAACTCCCAACTTTGCCCGGACTTGCGCATCGGCTGCTCTTGATCGTGGTGCCGCAGGA
>JALOKO010000264.1 GCA_025456495.1 Bryobacterales bacterium
TCACATTCAGGATGCCCATCACCATCGTGTGTGGGGCGCGAAATCGGGAGGCGGTTGCGTTCACGCGAGTTCCATCGCTATGGTAGCGCGCCCCTCCAGGTGGCCGCATGCCGCCCTTAGCGCGTCACCTTGCCCAGCACCACCGGATGCCGCGCCCCCGTCGCGCTGGGCACATTCCCCGCCACTCCGCGCCAGGTTGCATGCGCAAGAATCGCGAACGCGATGGCCTCTTTGAAGTCCACCGGCAAATGGAAACGCTCAGTGCTTTCGATGGCCACGCCCGGCAGTTCCCGCGCCAGCAACTCCATCAGGTATGCGTTGTGACGGCCGCCTCCGGCCACCAGCAGTTCGCGCGCATGCATCCTGGGCGCAACGAATCGCCGTACACCCAGTGCGATACTGCGTGCCGTCAGCAACGTCGCCGTCGCCAGCAGATCCCGCAGCGGCGCGCCCGTCGCCTCCAGGCGCTGCACGAAGGCATCGCCGTAGTCCTCCCGCCCGGTGCTTTTGGGCGGATCCGCCGCATAGTAGGGCTTCGCCAGTTCCGCCTCCACAAACTCCACCAATGGGCGGCCCTCGCGTGCGCCGGCGCCTTCAGCATCGAAGGTCTGCCTGCCGTCCGTTGCTCGTCGGATCAGGCTGTCCATCACCATGTTGCCCGGCCCGGTATCGAAGGCAATCACCGCCTTGGCGCTCGCCCCGGCCGGGATCGCCGTCAGGTTGGCGATGCCCCCGATGTTCAGCGCAATCCGGCTGATTTGCTGATCGCGAAACACCAGGTAGTCCAGGTACGGCACCAACGGCGCGCCGGTGCCGCCGGCGGCGATGTCGCGCGGTCGAAAGTCGCTGACCACCGGAACGCCGAAGCGTTCCGCCATCGCGCTGGGCTCGCCCAACTGCAAGGTACACGCCACCGGATGGCCCAGGAAGGGCACCGGGCTGCCCTGGTGAAACACCGTCTGTCCGTGGCATCCAATCAACTGCAATTGTTCGGGCGGAATTCCGCCAGTCTCCAGCGCGCGGCCCACCGCGTTGGCGTACAGCAGGCCCAGCAGCGCGTGTATCTTCGCCACTTCGCCCGTGTGTGTCTGGCAATCGGAAACTCCCAAGATAGCCGCTCGCACCTCCGCCGAATACGGCTGAGTGTAGCCGTGCCGCAGCGCAAACTGAATGCCGCCATCGGCGACCTCCTGGATGTCCACCAGCGCCACGTCTATGCCGTCCAGCGACGTCCCGCTCATCAATCCCGCCACCATCATTGGCTGTTCAACTCCCGCTGTAACTGCGCCAGCAACTGCAACGCATCAATCGGCTTCAACTCGTCCAGGTTCAGGGAACGAATGCGGTCCGCCATCTGATAGGTGACCGGCTCAAACAGTTGGATCTGCATCGTCGGCGCCTTCCGGCTGGGCACAATCGATTCGCTCACCCGCGTCTCTGCCTTCTCGTGCAACTGCAAAATCTCCCGCGCGCGCAGGATGAGCGTCTGCGGCAACCCTGCCAGCCGCGCCACTTCAATGCCATAGCTGCGGTCCGCCGCGCCCGGCTCCACACGCCGCAGGAAGATGATCCGGTCGCCGCTTTCCTTCACCCGCACCTGCAAATTCACCACGCCATCCAGACGATCCGCCAGCACCGTAATCTCATGGTAGTGGGTCGCAAACAGGGTCTTGGCGCCGATGCGGTCGTGGATGAATTCGGCCACGGCCCACGCCAACGCCAGCCCATCGTAGGTGGCGGTCCCTCGCCCGATCTCATCCAGCAGGATCAGGCTGTCGGCCGTGGCGGTGTTCAGGATCGCCGCCGTCTCGGTCATCTCCACCATAAACGTACTGCGCCCGCGCGCCAGATTATCCGCCGCCCCAATGCGGGTAAACACGCGGTCCACCAGCGGCAGCAGCGCGCTTCGCGCCGGAACGAAACTGCCCATCTGCGCCAGAATCACCATCAGCGCCACCTGCCGCAGGTAGGTGCTTTTGCCCCCCATGTTGGGTCCCGTGATGATGGCCAGGAACTGCTTCTCCTGGTCGAGGTAGAGATCGTTCGGCAGAAAGCGCTGGCTCTCGCGCAGCATCAGGTGCTCAATCACCGGATGCCGTCCGGCCTCAATCCGTAGCGTGCCATCCGCGCTGAATTCCGGCCGCGTATAGCCGGCCTCGGACGCCAGCGTCGCCAGCGCGACGGCAAGATCCAATTCCGCCAGCGCCGCCGCGCTTTGCTTGATGCGCCCGGCCGCCTCCACCACCTGCTGGCGAACGGTGTCGAACACCTCCCGCTCAATGGCCAGCATGCGATCCTGCGCTTCCAGGATCCGCGTCTCCAGTTCCTTCAGTTCCGGCGTGGTGAAGCGCTCAGCATTCACTAGCGTTTGCTTCCTGTCGTAGTCCCCCGGAACGCCCGCCAGATTTGCCTTCGAAATCTCGATGTAATAGCCGAACACGTTGTTGAAGCGCACCTTCAGCGACGCGATTCCCGTCCGCGCCCGTTCGCGCAGTTCGATGTCGGCCAGATATTTCCTGGCGTTTCTGCTGATGTCGCGAAGCTCATCCAGCCCCGCGTGATACCCATCCCGCACCGTGCCGCCGTCAATCAGATTGGCGGGAGGCTCATCGGCAAGCGCCGCGCCAATCAGCGCGCGCAACGCCGGCAAGTCATCCAGAGCCCCAAGCAGCGCCGCCAACCGTGTGCACTGGCACTGTTCCAGATGCGGGCGCAACCGCGGAACCAGCGCCAGCGCCCGCGCCAACGCCACCACCTCCCGCGCCCCCGCTGACCCCAGCGTCAGCCGCGCCAGCAGCCGCTCCATATCGGGCGCCTCCGCCAGCAGCCGGTTCAACTCACCGCGCACAATCGTCCGCGAAGCCAGCTCCGCCACCGCGTCCAGCCGCTGCTCTACCTCCTGCAGTTGCCGGGACGGTCTCGCGAGCCGCCGCCGCAACAGCCGCGCGCCCATGGCCGTCTGCGTCCGGTCAATGGTGGCCACCAGCGTCGCCTGGCGGTTCCCGTCCAGGTCCTGCGAGAAGATCGGTTCAAACAGCTCCAGGTTCCGCACGGTCACCGCATCCAGCACCAGGTCACCCCCGCGCTCCACAAAGCCCGGCAGTTCCAGGTGGTTCAGCGACGATTTCTGCGTGTCCCGCAAATGGTGCAGCAGGGCGCCCGCGCACCCGGTGGCCAGGGGCTTCGACGCCAGCCCGCAGCCGTCGAGGCTGAGCACATCAAAGTGCTCGCGCAGCAGGCGATCCGCATAGTTGCACTCATGCGTCCAGGCGTCAATCTCAGTCAGCAGGATGCGCAACCCGCTGAGGTCCTCGCCCAACGAACGCAGGCTCTCCGATACCAGCAGCTCGCGTGCGCCAGACTGCTCCACCGCCGCGCACAGCTCTCCGGCGGGCATCTCTGTTGCTTGAAACTCCCCCGTCGACAGGTCCACCCAGGCCAGGCCGGCCCGCTCTGCCTGCAGGCTCGCGCAGGCCAGGTAGTTGTTCTGGCGGCTCTGCAGAATGCCCGCTTCCGTAGCCGTCCCCGGGCTGACAATGCGGGTGATCTCGCGCCGCACCAGCTTCTTGCCCGGTCCCGGCGCCCCCATCTGCTCACAAATCGCTACCCGGTAATTGCGCTGGATCAGCCTGGCGATGTACCCCTCGGCCGCATGGTGCGGCACCCCGCACATGGGCACCGCTTCACCCTTCTCTTTGTTGCGCGACGTCAGGGTGATTTCCAGTTCCCGGGCGGCGGTCACGGCGTCGTCAAAGAACAGTTCGTAGAAATCTCCCAACCGAAAGAACAGCAGCGCCTGCGGGGCCTGCTCCTTGGCCGCCAGATACTGGCGCATCAGGGGAGTGGCTGCTTCCGGAGGCATCGTGCATGCACGCCAGCCGCGTTTGGCTAAGCGTAAATCCCCCGTAGACTGCTGGCGAACGCGACCCGGTCTACCGCCAGCATGTACGCCGCAATCCGGTTATTCACCCCGTACTTTTCCGCATAGCGCAACGTATCAGCGAAGCTCGCCACCATAATCTCTTTCAGCCGCTCGTTCACGAGGCCTTCGTTCCAGAAGAAGCCCTGCCGGTCCTGCACCCATTCAAAGTACGACACCGTCACGCCCCCGGCATTGGCCAGAATATCCGGAATCACAAAGATCCCCATCTCCGCCAGAATGTCGTCGGCCGCCGCTGTGGTGGGGCCGTTAGCGCCCTCGCAGAGGATCTTGCACTGCAACTGGCGCGCGTTCTTCGACGTGATGACGTTCTCGCGCGCCGCTGGCAGCAGCACGTCGCATGCCTGGAACAAGCCCTCGTCCCGCCGGATATTCTCTGCTTCCGGAAAGTCCAGGATTGATCCCGTCTGCTTGCGATGCTCCATCAACTTCCGCACATCCAGCCCATTGCTGTTGTACACCGCCGCGTCCCATTCCACAATCGACACAATCCTGTAGCCGGCCTCCTGCATCAGGCGCGCCGCCATGCCGCCCACATTGCCAAAGCCCTGGATCACCACCCGCGTTTCCCGTGGCTGCAGTCCGAAATGCTTCAGCGCCTCGTCAGTCACCATCATGCAGCCTCGCCCGGTGGCCTCGGGCCGCCCTCGCGACCCGCCCAGGTCCAGCGGCTTGCCCGTCACCACCGCTGTCGACGTATGCCGCCGGTGCATCGAATAGGTGTCCATGATCCACGCCATCGTCTGCTCGTTGGTGTTCATGTCCGGCGCCGGCACATCCAGCTCCGGGCCAATGAACTCGAACAGATTCGCCGTATACCGGCGCGTGAGCCGCTCCAACTCTCCCTTCGACATAATCGTCGGGTCGCAGATCACTCCGCCCTTGGCGCCCCCAAACGGGATGTTCACGACGGCGCACTTCCACGTCATCCAACTGGCCAGCGCCCGCACCTCATCCAAGGACACATCCGGATCGTAGCGGATCCCACCCTTGCCCGGCCCTCGCGCCGTGGAGTGGTGCACCCGATACCCCACGAAGATCTCCAGCCGCCCATCGTCCAGCACCACCGGGATGTAGGTAGTGATCTCCTGCTCCGGCACCCGCAGCAGTTTCTTCAGGCCTTCGTCCAGGCCCAATCGCTCCGCCGCTTCCGAGTACCGGGCTTCGGCGGCCAACCAGGGGTTCAATTCCTGGTCAGTAGGGGAGATGGTGGTTACCGTGGTGGACATACTGTTTCCAAGGGCAATGCCCGCTCACATTATGACACCGCCATCGCAAGCAATCGTGGTTGCCCGTTGCCAGGATCGCGCCGTTGCCCTGCCGCACTGTATTGTCGCCCTGCCGCAGCGTTTCCGCCCTGCCGCACAGGCTGGCCGCCGTGCCGGGACCCTCTCCAGTTGCGCCAACCCTCGGCATCCAGGAATGATGGTGCTAGCCCGATGCACGCCTCTGCTCACCACCGCCCCGCCGCCACCTTGCTGGCTGCCGTCCTTTTGCTGCTGGTCTCCTGCGGGTCGGTTTCGCCGCCAGCCCCCGGCGCACACCCCCTGGCCGATGGCTACGAGGGCATCTGGTATTTCAATCAGCCCTCCAAGGACGAGTTCGTCTACAAGTACAGCGGCGGCTTCGCGACCTATCCGCAGCAGTTCTCACCCATCGCCATCTATCGCAAAGAAGTCAACAAGACCTTCTTCTGCAAAAATCGCTGCTCGACTTATCCGAAGCACAGCCCACCGACACGATAGTTTTCAGCGATGCAAACGGTGCCATGCAGACAATCCCTCTAGATGCATACGTGCTGCTACTGTCCCGATACGGTAAAGCCATCCGTACGCTCTGGGAACAATACAAAACACTCCGAGCAGCAGTGGAGGCTGCTCAAACAGTTGAAGCAATAAATGAATTAGTAGGGGGAGGTAGTGGTGATGGA
>JALOKO010000265.1 GCA_025456495.1 Bryobacterales bacterium
TGCCGGCGTACTCAGCCAGAAAGAACCCGGCGAACTTCATGCTGCTGTATTCAGTGTGGAAGCCGCCAATCAGTTCGTTTTCGGCTTCCGGCATATCGAAGGGCAGGCGGTTTGTCTCAGCAAACGCGGCGATGACGAAAATGATGAAGCTGATGATTTGCGGCCAGGGCATCTGGAAAATGTGCCAACGAGGCAGGAACCCGAAATAGTAGCCGGCCTGCGCCTGGGTGATCTCCTGCAGGCTGAGCGTATTGGCCAGCAACAATGGGGTGGCGATGGCGATGGTAAGCGCCAATTCATAACTCACCATCTGCGCGGAACTACGCAGCGAACCCAACAGCGAGTACTTGTTGTTGGAGGCCCATCCGCCCAACGCGATGCCATAGACCCCAATCGAACCGATGGCCAGCACCATCACCAAGCCCACCGGAAGGTCAGTGAGCTGCATGAGGGTGGTGATGCCGAAAATCTCTACCTGCGGGCCGAAAGGAATCAGACAAATCGGGATAAGTGCGAAGAACACCGCCAGGAAAGGCGCCAGGATGTAATACGTGCGGTTGACGTGCGGTGGAAGCAGATCCTCTTTGGTGATGAGCTTGATGACATCCGCCAGCGGTTGCAGGAAGCCGTGGGGACCAACGCGATAGGGACCGGGCCGACGCTGGATGTGCGCAATCAACTTCCGCTCCAGCAATTGCAGATAAGCCAGCGTCGTCAAAAAAATGAACGCGATAATCGCGGCCTTTACAACTGTGAGGAGGAAGAAGTCCATGGATTTCCCAAACGTCTCGCGAACAGCCGTGCCCATCCACGTTCACCGGATGAGGGGAACATGCGGCAACCTTGCGCGCAACAGCGATTGCTACTGCGCCGTCAAGGCCAACGCATCCTCGCCCTGATACAGCGAGCCTGGCGACTCCAGCAAACTATCCAGCTTTCGGGAGTAGCTTCCCAGAGTGCCCGAAGTGAACAGGGTATCGCGAGCGGAACGAATCAACGCAGGATCCGTTTCCACTCCAATCTTTGCCGAGGGCGGGGCTGTTTGCGCGGCGCCGCCAGTGGCAAGGACCGGTAAAGGAACATTATACCCAGCCACCACCTGCTGCACCTCCGTGAAGACTTTATCAGCCATCCACGGACCCATTTTTGCGGCGGCCCCCATTTCCTTGGCGATCAGTCCGATAATCTCCAGGTCGGCCTTGGCGCCCATGGTTTGGGCGGCCTTCTTCAAGCGCTGCACTTCGCCACACACGTTGGTCACTGTGCCCTGTTTCTCATAGAGAGAGGCTGAGGGCAGCACGACATCCGCGCGCTGGGCCGTCGCGGTAAGGAACAGGTCCTGCACCACAACGAAGGCATCCTTGGCGGCAAGGGCGCCATCCCGCAGCGGATCGGCGTTCACCACCCACAGGGCCGCCAGATGCTCATCGGCCAACATCTGGGGCAGGGTCATGCCCCTGTCGGCGGCAGCCCGGTAACCGGGCTCCAGTTCCGGGGTCAATCCCATGTCGAGGGCGCCCCGCGAATTCACATAGTCCACCAGGCAGACGTATTTCACGGGGATGCCCAGGCTGTCGCCGAAGGCCACCAACTGCCTGACCGCATCCCCTTTGACGGAATCGCCAAACACGATAGCCAGTTCGGCCTCCGCGGCCAACTGGGCGCGCAACTGCTCTAGCGCCGCAATCTCCTGGCCCTCGGCGGCGCGCACCGCCCCCACGGTGTGCTGGTCTTCCCGCACCGGACCAGCCGTCACGCTGTAGGTATGCGCTCCATGGTGACGCCAGTTGGCGCGAATCTGCCAGTGCAACAGCGGATGCTGCTGGGCGAGGTCAGTTCCGATCACCAGCACGGCCTTGGACTGGTACAGGTCCTCCACCGTCGCCAGCGCGTTCTGCCGTCCGGCAAGGGCGTCCAACAACGTCACCACATCGCCGCTGCGCTGATGATCGATGGACTGCGTTCCCAACACCTGCCGGGCGAACTTCTGCAGATAGTAGTTTTCTTCGTTGGTGGTGCGCGCTGATCCCACTACGCCAATCCGCCGTCCGGCGTCGGCGACCTGCTTGAACTTTCCAGCCACGAAGCGGATGGCGTCAGACCAGCTTGCCGGCTCCAACTTTCCGCCCTTGCGGATCATAGGCGTGGTGAGGCGCTCATCGCTCTCGTTGAAGTCAAAGGCGTAGCGCCCCTTGACGCACAGGAACTCGCCATTGATGCCCGAGCGGTCCCGGTTGTTGCCGCGCAGAATCTGGTCGTTGCGCACGCCCAAGGTGGTCTTGCAGCCGTTCGAACAATGGGTGCAAACGGTGCCCACGTGGTTCATTTCCCACGGGCGTGTCTGGTAGCGATAACTATCGCTGGTGAGCGCGCCCACCGGACAGATGTCGATGCACGCCCCGCACTCATCGCAATTCAAATGGTCGGTATGGTTTGGGGCAATCTCCGCATAGGCGCCACGCTGCACAATCCCCAGCGCATTCACGCCCATGCCCTCTGAGCAGACGCGCACACAGCGATAACAGAGAATGCAGCGCGCCGGATCAAAGTACACCACTGGAGACCACTGCTGTTCCTCGTGGTGGTGCTTGATCTCCACATAGCGGCTCTCCGCCGCGCCATAGCGGAAGACCATGTCCTGCAACTCGCACTCGCCGCCCTTGTCGCAAACAGGGCAATCCAGCGGATGGTTGGTGAGCAGAAACTCCAGCGTGCCCTTCCGCGCTTCGGCAAGCTTGGGCGTCTCTGTACGCACCACCATGCCCTCGCCCACCGGCTGCGTACAGGCGGTCATCAGCTTGGGCATGCCGTCGATTTCCACCAGGCACATGCGGCAAGCCGCCACCTGCGTCAGGCCTTCGTAGTAGCAGAAGGCAGGGATTTCCTTGCCCATCTCCCGCGCGACCTCAATCAACAGCGTGCCAGGGGCCGCTTCCACGGCAATCCCGTCGATTGTGAGCTTTACCGGATCCGCCATTACGCACCCACCGCCAGTTCGCTTTCCTCAGCCGCGACGTTCGCCATGGGCGAGCGCCGGATGTACTCTTCAAACTCGTCTCGGAACTTCTCCACAATGGAAATCGTGGGCATGGCCGCGGCGTCACCCAGCGGGCAGAAGGTACGCCCCAGCATGTTGTTGGCCAGCTCGTGCAACAACGCGGCGTCGTTGCGCTGGCCCATGCCCCCCTCCACGCGGGTGAGAATCTTCTTCAACCACAGCGTGCCTTCCCTGCACGGAATGCACCAGCCACAGCTTTCATGCTGATAGAAGCGCATGATCCGCAGCGCCACCTTTACCATGTCGGTGGTTTCGTCCATCACCACCACGCCGCCACTGCCGGCCATGCTGTTGACCGCCTTCAGGGCGTCAAAGTCCATGGCGATGTCGCACTCCTCGGCCTTCAAAATCGGACAGGAGGAGCCACCGGGAATGACCGCCTTCAGCTTACGGCCACCCTTCATGCCGCCCGCCACCTCTTCGATCATGCGCATCAGGTTAAAGCCCATGGGCAGTTCATAGACACCCGGCTTATTCACGTGCCCGGAGATGCAAAACAGCCGCGTGCCGCCGTTGCGGGGAGTGCCCAGGTTCGCCCAGGCTTCGCCGCCCATCAAGAGGATGGAGGGCACGGAAGCGAAGGTCTCCACGTTGTTCAATACGGTAGGGCAGCGGTACAAACCCGCCACCGCCGGGAAGGGGGGGCGGATGCGCGGGACGCCACGCTTGCCTTCCAGGCTTTCCAGCAACGCCGATTCTTCGCCGCACTCGTAGGCCCCGGCCCCGGTGTGGGTGAAGACATCGAAATCAAAACCGGTGCCCTGAATGTTCTTCCCCAACCAGCCCTTCGCATATGCGTCGGCGATGGCGCGGTCCATAATGTCAATCAGGTAGCGGTATTCCCCACGGATGTAGATGTAGCCGCACTTGGCGCCCACCACCAGTGCGGCAATCATCATGCCTTCCACCAACTGAAGCGGATCGTTCTGGATCAACAGCCGGTCTTTACAGGTGCCCGGCTCGCTTTCGTCGGCGTTCACCACGATGTATTTCGGCTTGGGGTTGTTGCGAGGGACAAAACTCCACTTCATGCCGGTAGGGAAGCCGGCCCCGCCTCGCCCGCGCAGATTGGATTTCTTTACCTCGTCGATGATCGCTTCCGGCGTCATGGCGACCGCTTTGCGAAAGGCGGCAAAGCCCTCGTTGGCGACGAAGGTCTCCACCGACTGGGAGTTCGGCAATCCAAAGCGCCGCGACAGCACCTTGGTTTCCAGCGGACTTGGTTCGTTGAACAGCATGGGATGGATTTGCCTCTATTGCAGTTGCCGCAGGTTATCGAGCAGCTCGTCCAGCTTCTCGGGGGTGACGAAATGATGGAAGTCGTAATTGATCTGAATGGCGGGCGCCCAACTGCAGGCGCCAATGCACTCAACCTCTTCCAAGGAGATCAGCCCGTCGGCGGACACTTCCTTGTGGCCCAGCCCCAGCTTCTTGCAGGCGCGCTCCCACAGTTCGGGTCCGCCGGTGAGCTGGCAACTGACATTGGTGCAAATCTGGACGTGATACTTCCCCATGGGCTTGGGGAAGTGCAGCATGGAGTAGTACGTCAACACCTCTTCCACCTGCACGGGGAACACGCCAACCCGCCTGGCCACCTCTGTCACCAGTTCCGGGGTGATCTTGCCCAGAGCATCCTGACTATAGAGCAACAAGGGCACCAGCGCCGACCGCTTGTGTTGCGGCGGATATTTGCCGATGATTTCGGAAAACTTCTGCTCCAGTTCCGGTGGAAGCGTCACGGAAACTCCTTCCTTTCCAGGCGCGCCCCGGGAGGCGGCGCCAGTGGCGACACACTGTCAGGGACGGCCGGCGCCCCTAGCGGTCCACATCGCCCAACACAAAATCCATGCTGCCCAGGATGGCAATCACATCGCCAATCAACTTGCCCTCAATCAACCGGGCAAGCGCCTGCAGATTTCCGAAACTAGGGGTGCGCATATGCACCCGAACCGGTTTGGAAGAACCATCACTCACCACGTAATATCCCAGCTCGCCGCGAGGCGATTCCACCACGTGGTATACCTCACCGGCCGGAACGCGGAAGCCCTCGGTGACAATCTTGAAATGGTAGATGAGCGCTTCCATTTGCGTCTTCATCTTTTCGCGTTCGGGGAGCACCACCTTCGGGGCATCCGCCTGGAAGGCCCCTCCCGGCATTCCGTCCAATGCCTGGTTGATGATCTTGATGCTTTCCCGCATTTCCTGAATGCGCACCCGGTAGCGGGCGTACACATCGTTTTCCGTGGCTATGGGGACATCAAAATCGAACAGCTCGTAACTGGAATAGGGCTCGTCCTTGCGTGCGTCCGTCTTGATGCCGGCCGCGCGGAGCATGGGACCGGTAACCCCCCATTCCACCAGTTCATTCACATCCAGATAGCCCACACCCTTGGTGCGGTTCAGCCAGATGGGATTCTCCTTCAGCAGGTCTTCGTACTCATCCACGCGACCCGGGAAAACCTGCATGAAGTTTCGGACGGCCTGCTCCCAGCCCCGGGGTGCATCCAGCGCCAATCCGCCAATTCGGATGTAGCTGGTCATCATGCGCTGGCCGGAAAACATCTCGAAGATACGCAAGAGGTCTTCGCGCTCCCGCATGCAATACAGGAACATGGTCATGGCGCCCACGTCCAGGGCATGCGTTCCCAGCCAAACCAGATGGCTGTTCAGCCGCGTCAGCTCCACCAGCATCACGCGCATCCACTGTGCGCGCGGCGGAATTTCCAACTGCAGCAGTTTCTCCACCGCCAACGCATAGGCCAAATTGTTGGACATGTTGGCCAGGTA
>JALOKO010000266.1 GCA_025456495.1 Bryobacterales bacterium
GGTATCCACGCGGAGGTCCTTTTCCTGGATGTCCAGTTCCACCTCGTCGGCTTCGGGCAGCACCGCCACGGTGATGGCAGAGGTATGTACGCGACCCTGCGTTTCGGTTTCCGGAACGCGCTGCACGCGGTGCACGCCGCTTTCGTACTTCAGCTTGCTGTACACCTTGTTGCCTGAGATCAGCGCGATCACTTCCTTCAGGCCACCCACGCCAGACTCGCTGCTATCGGTGATTTCCACCTTCCAGCGCTGTTCCTCCGCAAAGCGGGTGTACATGCGGAAGATTTCCGCGGCGAACAGGCTGGCCTCGTCGCCGCCAGTGCCCGCGCGAATTTCCAGCACCACGTCTTTTTCGTCGTTGGGGTCCTTGGGCAGCAGCAGAACCTGCAGCGCTTCCTCGGCCGCGACGAGTTGGGGCTCGAGTTCCTCAATCTCCATGGTGGCCATCTCGCGCAGGTCGGCATCGCCGTCGGCCATCATCTGACGGGCCTGGGCGAGCTTCTCGTTCACCTGTCGCCACTCGCGGTACTTCATCACCACCTCTTCGAGGTCCCGCTGCTTTTTGGCGACTTTGGTGTACTCGGCCTGATCGTTGATCAGGTCCGGGTTGGACATCTGGGCGGTGAGTTCCTCGTAGCGCTTTTCGAGGTCCGCAAGTTTTTCAGCGTATTGCATGGAAAGGGTACACAGCCGCGCGGGCTTAGGCGATGACGGCTTGGCCGCCCTGCTCAAGCTCCAACGCCATGGCGCGGTCCAAGGCGCGGATGGCCACTTCGGCCTGGTCATCGGACGGGGGCTGGGTGGTGACGCGTTGCAGCCAGAGTCCTGGGGCCACCAGCAAGGCAAGAATGCTGCCCTGGTGCCGTGCGGCATAGCGAATCAGCTCATAGCTGAGGCCGGCGATCACGGGAAGGGCGGCCAGGCGCAACAGAAACTTGGCCAGGAAGCCTTCAAACGGAAACACCGTGTAGACGGCCACAGAGACCAGCATCACCACAATCAGGAAGCTGGTTCCGCAACGGGGGTGGAAGGTGGTGAAGCGCTGGGCATTCTCTACCGTCACCGGCTGGCCGCTTTCAAAGTTGAACACCACCTTGTGCTCAGCACCATGGAACTGGAAGACGCGGCGGATATCCGGGGTGCGCGAAATGGCGAACAGGAAGGCGCAGAAGATCAGCAGGCGGATGACGCCATCCACGGCATTGAACAGAATCTGGTTTTGCAGCGCCGGGGCCGCGTTGGCCAGCCACTGCGTCAACACCAGGGGCACAAACTTGTAGAGGAAGATGAAGAACACCAGTGAGAAGGCCAGGTTGGCGGCCATCAGCCAGCCGGGCACGGTGCCCGCCACTTCGCCGTCCTTGCTTTCCACCGCCTTGCCATTGGCGGCTGCTTCCTTCTTCACTTCTTCCTGCAGGGCGATGTCGGCGGAGAACTTCAGGGCCTTGATGCCCAGGTACATCGCATGGCCCAGTGTGGCCACGCCACGCAGGACGGGCAGTCCCAGAATGGGGCGCTTCTCACTCAGCCGCGCCAGTGGCATCTCCTGCGTGACGATTTCGCCATCGGGCTTCCGCACGGCCACGCAGTAACTGTGCGGCGCGCGCATCATCACGCCCTCCATCACCGCCTGCCCGCCAACGAGGGTTTCCTCGCCGCTTTCGAGCACCGGCATCAATTGGACGTGGGTAAATAGACGGAAGAAGGTGCGGACCACGGAGATGTAGCTCACACTTCATTATACCCGTACGGTAAACCCCAGGTTTCCCTGGCCTGCGCCGGCGCTGCGGTGATGCCACGCCCCGTCCTTTGGACCAACGCCACCCAACGTGGTTGCGATGGGGTTGCGCGCCACTCAATAAAGCTGATTGGCTAGAGGGCAGGAACGGACGCGATGGCAACAGCGTCGCGACGGCATGGCCATGCACGAGCTTTCCCTTTGCCAAGCACTGGTGGAAACCGCCCTGGAGGCGCTGGGGGATGCCTGCTTCGAGACCGTGACCTGTTCTGAGACCGTGGCCTGTTCTGAGACCGTGGCCCGCCTTCAAACCGTGGAAACCCTGGTGGTGGAGATTGGCGACCTTGCCGGCGTGGAGCCGCAGGCGCTGGCCTTCTGCTTTCCCATCGTGACCCAAGGAACCCGGCTGGAAGGAGCCTCGCTACAGATCGAACGCGTTCCCGTACGGATCCGTTGCGCGGTTTGCGGCGCCGAGGAAGCGTTGCCGCTGCCCCTGCGCTTCCGCTGTCCGCGCTGTGGCGGGGCCGCTGCCACAATGCTGGCCGGACGCGAGATCCAACTACGGTCTATCGTCCTGAGAGTGCCCGAGGAGCCAAACGTCGAAGCGCCCACCACGCACCCGCCGAGCGTAATCGACAATTTCCCGCTGGGAGGAAAGCCGTGAGCACCACACGCATTCTGGAAGTACGGCGTAACGTCCTGAACAAGAACGACGAACTGGCCCACGCCCTGCGTGCTCGCTTCAGCGCCGCCGGGTTGCTGGCCATGAACTGGACCTCCAGCCCCGGCACTGGCAAGACGGAGTTGCTGGAACTCACGCTGCGCCGTCTGCGCGAGGCGGGCAAGCATCCCGCTGCCCTGGTGGGCGATTTGGAAACCGACAACGACGCCCGCAGGCTGGCCCGCAGTGGCGCGCCCGTTCGGCAGATTCAAACGCATAGCTTCTGCCATCTGGAAGCCAACATGGTGGAGCAGCACCTGGAGGGCTGGGATCTGCCAGCGCTGGACTTCCTGTTCATAGAGAATGTCGGCAACCTGGTGTGCCCGTCATCGTGGGACTTGGGTGAGCGCCTCCGTGTGGTGCTGATGAGCGTAACCGAAGGCGAGGACAAGCCGCTGAAGTACCCGAAGCTCTTCAACACGGCGGATGTGGCCGTGCTGACGAAGATGGACCTGGCCCAGGCCGTGGAGTTTGACCGTGATCTGGCCCTCCAGAACATCCTGGCCGTGCGGCCCGGGATTCCTGTGTTTGAAACATCCGCGAAGCGGGGATGGGGCTTGGATGCCTGGCTCAGCTATCTACACCAGCAGCTTGCGCAATGCCAAGGGGCACATACCCAAGACCAAGGGGCAGCACACACGCCGTTTTCCTAAGCGCTTCCCGCAACCCGCAACGCCCACCAGGCGACCCACACCGCCCGCCAGCTTGCGGCCCATCGACAGGAGAGGAGTGCATCCCACCGCGCCCGGGGATATGCTTGCGGTAGTCGGTGCGGTCTAGCGCGACGCCTGTTCGCAACCGCCACCAAGGAGGCCACGCCATGTGTCTTGCGATTCCCGGCCAGGTGCTCTCCATTGAAGACCGCGACGGCATGCGGATGGGCATGGTGGATTTCAGCGGCATCCGCAAGGAGGTCTGCCTGGCCTATCTGCCCGAGGTGCAGGTGGGCGATTACACCATTGTCCATGTGGGCTTCGCTCTGACGCGCATTGATGAAGCATCGGCCCAGGAAAGCCTGCGCGCCTTTGCCCAAATGGGGGTGCTGGAAGAGGAACTGGAGCAGTTGCGCGAATCTGACGCTGAGGGCACGGCGGGCCCGGGGCAGGGTGGAGGCGCCCAGCCATGAAGTACCTCGAGGAGTTTCGCGACGGCCAGGCAGCACGGCGGATGGCGGCGGAAATCCATGCCGTGACTCGCGGAGAGTGGGCCATCATGGAAGTCTGTGGCGGGCAGACGCATTCCATCCTCCGCAACGGCATTGACCAGATGCTACCCGCGGGGGTGGAACTCATCCATGGTCCGGGATGCCCTGTGTGTGTGACGCCGTTGGAAGTGATTGACCGCGCGCTTGCCATCGCCAGCCTGCCGGATGTGATCTTTTGCAGCTTCGGCGACATGATGCGCGTACCGGGCTCAACCAGTGACCTGTTTCAGGTGAAGAGCCGCGGAGGCGACGTGCGGATGGTGTACTCGCCGTTGGACGCGGTGACGCTGGCGCGGAAGCATCCTGCGCGGAGGGTAGTATTCTTCGCCATCGGCTTTGAAACCACCGCTCCCGCTAACGCCATGGCCGTGCTGCAGGCGCAGCGGTTGGGACTGCGCAATTTCTTCATGCTGGTGAGCCATGTGCTGGCGCCACCCGCGATGGAGGCTATCCTGCAAAGCCCCGGCAATCGGGTGCGGGCCTTCCTGGCGGCGGGGCATGTCTGCAGTGTGATGGGCTACCACGAGTATCTGCCCCTGGCCTCGCGCTATGGCGTCCCGATGGTCGTCACCGGGTTTGAGCCGCTGGACATCCTGGAAGGCATTCGCCGCGCGGTGCTGCAGTTGGAGGCGGGCCGGGCGGAAGTGGAAAACGCCTATCCCCGGGTGGTGACTGAGGCCGGGAACCTCCCCGCACAGGAGGTGTTGCGGCGCGTATTCACCGTGTGCGACCGCACCTGGCGGGGCATTGGGACCATTGCCCGTTCCGGTTGGCGGCTGGCCGACGCCTTTGCCGACTTCGATGCGGAGCAGGTCTTTGAAGTCCGCGACATCCATGCGACGGAATCCCCGTTGTGCCAAAGCGGTCTGGTGTTGCAGGGCAAGCTGAAGCCCAACCAATGCGCCGCCTTCGGCCACGAGTGTACGCCGCGAAAGCCGCTGGGGGCCACGATGGTATCCAGCGAGGGCGCGTGCGCGGCCTACTACAACTCGGGACGCTTCCAGCCTCGCGCGCAGCCCGCTGTCGGCCAGCTTGCGCGATGACGGTTGCGAGTGGAAACGCCACCACCATGGAAACCTTACCCCCCGATTTCGGCGCCTGGACCTGCCCGCTGCCACTGCGCGACTACCCGGAAATCCTGTTGGCCCACGGGGGCGGGGGCAGCCTGATGCAGGATCTCATCCAGCATCTGTTTGCGCCCGCCTTTGCCTGCCCGGAGCTGGACGCCATGGGCGATGCCGCCGTCATCCCCAGCCCCGGCGCGCGCCTGGCGATGTCCACGGATTCCTTTGTCGTGCGACCGCTGTTCTTTCCCGGCTCGTCCATTGGAGACCTGGCCGTGAACGGCACGGTGAACGATCTGGCGATGCAGGGCGCCACGCCGCTCTACCTCAGCGCCGGTTTCATTCTGGAGGAAGGCCTCAGCCTGCAGGTGCTGGCGGGCATTGTGGATCGGATGGCGGAGGCGGCGCGCAGGGCGGGCGTACGCATCATCACTGGCGATACCAAGGTGGTGGAGCGCGGCAGCGCGGACCAGGTCTTCATCAACACCGCCGGGCTGGGTGTGGTGGCCGACGGCGTCCACTTGGGTGCGTCGCGCATTCGCCAGGGGGACGCCATTCTGGTGTCCGGGACCCTGGGCGATCACGGCATCGCCATCATGAGCGTGCGCGAAGGGCTGGAGTTTGACACGGTAATCGAAAGCGACTGCCAGCCTCTCCATCATCTGGCGGAGGCGTTGTTGCGCATAGGCGGCGACAGCGTACGCATGATGCGGGACGCCACGCGCGGCGGCCTTGCCGGCGTCCTGCAGGAGATGGCCAGCGCCAGCTCGCTTTGCATGGAATTGGAGGAAGCCGCGATTCCCGTCCGAGACGATGTCCGGGGCGCGTGCGAACTGCTGGGGCTAGACCCGCTTTACGTCGCCAATGAAGGAAAGATGGTGGCAATCGTGGCGCCCCACCGCGCTGAGCCCCTGGCCGCGCTGCTGCGGAGTTTGCCCGGCGGTGAGCGGGCCTGTATTGCCGGGACGGTGAGTTCCCGCGCCGCATCCACGGTCACCCTGCGCACACGGATGGGGACGCATCGCCTGCTGCCCCCCGCACTGGGTGAGCAGCTACCCCGTATCTGCTAGACCGCTTCCTGTATCACCGGACGACGGCAGTGTGACTCTGGTGGCCA
>JALOKO010000267.1 GCA_025456495.1 Bryobacterales bacterium
CATCACGGCGCGCTTTTCCACTTGCGTGATTTCGGACGGGACTCCGATTACGATGCGGGGGTGAACCAGCATTTTTCGCCCATGCGCCTTCTGGATGAAGTAGTTCAGCATGCGCTCAGTCACTTTGAAGTCGGCAATCACGCCATCCTTCATGGGACGAATGGCGACAATATTGCCGGGAGTGCGGCCGACCATCTCCTTGGCTTCGCGGCCTACGGCCTCAATATCGCCGTTGAGTTTGTTGATGGCGACGATGGAGGGCTCGTTGACAACAATTCCCTTGCTCCGCATGTAAACCAGGGTGTTCGCTGTGCCCAGGTCAATGGCCAGGTCATTGGAAAACAAACTAAATAAGGACCTTGCGTACATTCGGCAATCTGACCTTTATGGGAGAAAGAATAAGGAGTTGGCAGATCCGCCGCGGTGCGGCAGAAGGCGGGGCCCCGTTGGCAACACGGGCGGATGTGGCGTATGCGGAACCCCAGGTGGGTTCCCTGCTTGAGCGAGCGGCAGCCAGGCAAGGTGGATAACCATCGCGCCTGCCGCAGCCCGAATCTCTACGCGCGGCGTTGCAATCGGAGCGCGTCGCTTCCGCTTCCCGGAAGGAACTGGGCTCACCACTTGCCACTGTAGCATACTGGCCGCGGGCGCAAGGATTTTCTGCAAACAATTGTAAATAGAACGACTTCTGGGAGGAATCGGAACCGTAGGTAAGGTGCGTACGGGGCCAGGCAGCCGGTTTACATAACGTGACAGGCCGGATCTGGATCCTGAAGCCCCGGGGCTGAGGCCCTTGGCCCGGTTGGACGGAAGAGGCTGCGCATTCCGGTTTAGGATGCACTGCCGTTCATGCCGCAACCGGGGCAGGCGGATCGGGATGGGCGGATCGGGATGGGCGGGGGTAGACGCAGACCCACAGCCGATTCGGTTCGTGCGCGTGATCTGGATCGCGTTACCTTGAAATTACCTTGAGGTTAGCTTGAGGACTGAGAGGCGACGGGAAATCCGGTGCGACTGCAGGAAACAGGAATAGCATCCGGAACCCTTGGCGCCCGGCTGGGAACTGTGGCGGCAGGGTGGCCGCAAGGGAGCAGCAAGGTGGCGGCATGTTGGCGCTAGCACCCTCGGGTGGGTGAGGAGACTGGGAAGATGGGCGAGCAGCAGTTCGATTTGGCCATTGTCGGCGGCGGCATCATTGGCGCGGGCATCGCCCGGGATGCCGCCCTCCGTGGCATGCGCTGCATCCTGCTGGAGCAGGGGGACTTTGGCGGGGGCACCACGGCGGGTTCCACCCGGCTGATCCATGGGGGCCTGCGCTATCTGGAGATGCTGGATTTTGGATTGGTGCGGATGGACCTGCGCGAACGGGAAACCCTGCTACGGATTGCCCCGCACCTGGTGCAACCCTTGCAATTCTTCCTTCCCTACTACGGCGGCAGTTGGTTCTATCGCACGAAGATGCGCATCGGCCTGGGCCTGTACGATCTGCTGAGCTATGACAAGAGCCTTCCCAACCGCAGCCTGCACGATCGGGAAACGGTGCTGGGCCTGGAGCCGGAAATACGGGCCGACGATCTGCGCGGGGCCAGCGCCTTTTACGACGCGCAGGTAAACATGCCCGAACGGCTTTGCCTGGAGAACGTACTGGACGCGGCGCGGCACGGCGCGGCGATTGCCAGCGGTACGCGGGTCACTGGCGTCCTTCGCGAGGGTGGCAAGCGCGGAACGGGCCGCATTGTGGGCGTGGAAGCGCGCGGTGAAGACGGCGCGCGCATGGAGGTGCGGTCAAAGCTGGTGGTGAATGCCAGCGGCCCCTGGTTGAACGACCTGGCCGGTAGATTTGAAGAGGGCAGCAAGCCGCTGATTCGCACCACCAAGGGCATCCACCTGGCCACCGCACCGTTGAACCGGCAGGCATGGGTGCTGTTCTCACCCATTGACCGCCGCTTGTTTTTCGCCATCCCCTGGATGGGCCTCACCTGGCTGGGGACCACGGATACGGACTATGGCGGCGATGCGGGCCAGGCCGCGGCAAGTCCCGCGGACATAGAGTATCTGTTGCAATCCACCCAGCACTACTTTCCGGGCATCCGTCAGCGGACTGTGTGTTTCACCAATGCCGGGGTGCGCGCGCTGGTGATGCAGGATGGCAAAGAGAGCGCGGTGAGCCGCTCGCACCGGCTTTCTGATGGCGACCGTCAGGGGACGCCCGGATTGCTGACCGTGCTGGGCGGCAAGATCACAGGCTACCGCGCCATCGCCGAAGAGGTGACAGACCTGGCAGCGCGCAAGCTGGGAGTACAGGCTGGCTGCCGCACGGCGCGGCAGCCCTTGCCCGGCGGCGGCGTGTGCCCCCAGCCGGAAGACTTTCAGCGGGAAGCGTCCGCCGCGGGAGTGCCCGCCGAGAGTGCGGCCGACCTGCTGCGCTTCTATGGGAGCCGCGCTACGGACGTGCTGGCGGTGGCGCGCGAAGATGCCGCACTGGCAAGGCCGCTGGATGACCACCATCGGCAGATTGGCGCCCAGGTGCGCTTCGCCGTCCGCCACGAGTTCTGCCGGCATCTGGATGACTTCCTGGCCCGCCGCACCGGACTTGCCTTTTCCGCGGACCAGGGACGGAGCGCCGCACCGGCGGTTGCGGCACGGATGGCGACGGAACTGGGTTGGGACGCCGCGCGGCAAGACCTGGAATTCCAGCGCTGGGAAGCCTATCTGGAACGCAACGCCCCGGCGGGCATGCCGGCCTAGCATGGCCTTAGCCGGATTGCGGGAATCGCCCTCAGCCACACTTGCCGTTTGGCGCAAGCATGCCGGGCACGCCATCATGGAGGAGTGCGGAGGAAGTCATGAGCATGGACACAGACACCGTGCGGCTGGAGGGAATCCCCGGCAAGCTCTTCTTCCTGCCCGTTGTCCCGGGACGGATGGAGTTTGCCCTGGAAGTGCGCAAGCGCCTCCTGCAGCAAATGCCCGACGTCGTGGCTGTGGAGTTGCCCATCACTCTTGGGGATGTGCTGTTGCGGGCCGTGCAGCGGCTGCCGGAAATCTCAGTGGTGGTTCATGAGGACGAGGATAACCCCAATGCGGGCGTCTACCTTCCCGTGGAACCGGCGGACCCCTTCATTGAGGCCATTCGGACCGGGGTGCAGATTGGCGCGGAGATCGTCTTCCTGGAACCGGACGTGAGCGCGCGGCCGCATCAGGAAGAAGTGTATCCCGACAGCTACGCACTGGTGCGCACGTCCTATCAGCAGTACCTGCATGCGTGGAACGCCCACGCCGCCATGCGTACGGTGAACCCGATGGTGAGGGAATTGGCCCGCGGCATGGCCTGGAAATTACAGGGGGCGAACCCGGAGGCGCGCACCGCCGTGGTGCTATCGCTGGCGTTGTTCCACCCCGTCCTGGCCGCTCTTCCCGAACCTTGCGATGAGCCACAGGACCGGCTGCGCCGCGATGGCTTGCACCTGGCCAACGCACACCCGGATTGCCTGGCCGAGATTCTGCAGGAGACTCCCTGGCTGCAGGCTCACTATGAACGCGTTCGGCTGGAACCTGTGGAGCAAATGCAATTGGACCGGTTGCAGTTGCAGTACCGCATGTTGCGCGAGGCCGAAGACGTGTACGTGAAGGAAACCGGAGAGACGGTGCACGCCTGGCAACGACGTCTGCTGGCGAGGTTCACACGCAACCTTGCCCTGGTGAGCAAGCGGCTGACACCCAGCCTGTTTGACCTGGCCGCGGGCGCGCGGGCCACCATTGATGACGACTTCGCCTACTGGTTGTGGGAAACCGCCAACCACTACGGTCCCCAACGCGACACCGATACCCCGCCCACGCTGAACCTCAATGCAAGTGACATTTACCTGAACACGAAACGGATCCAACTGCGTCGCAGGCAGCGCAGCCACAAGCAGCGCTTCGCGGCCACGGGGCTGAAGCGGCGACCCAAGGAAAAGCAGAAAGGCGATTGGGCACAGCAGCTGGACGGCAACTCCATCTGCTCCTACCCGCCCGAGGACCTGGTGATTGAGGACTATGGCAAGTTCCTGAAGACCAAGGCCATCAGCATCCTTTCCGAGGAGCGCTCCCGGGTGGAGCCCTTTTGCACGTCCATCCTGGATGGCATCGACATCCGGGAGACCATCCGCAACTGGTACAAGAAGCAGATTTTCGTCAAGAGCCTGGAGAAGGTTTACGGGGACGTGGGAAGCGTGGTGATGATCTTCGATGAGGACCGCGATGAGCGCTATCAGTGGATGACCACGTGGCTGGGAGAACACCAGAACGAGAGCGACATGGCCTTCTATTCCACAGACCCGTACGAACATCTGGTGGGCCCGGGCATCGGCCGTGCCGAGTATGGGGGATTGCTGCTGAGCCTGCCTCCCCGGCGGATGTACGACGTGTGGCGCGACCCGGATTACCGGATGGCGCTGAACAAGCCGGAGCGGCTGTTGCTGGCCGGGATCGATTATTCGGTGAAGCGCTATGTGGTGTATGTGGCTCCGAAACCGCCACGCACCCTCCTGCGCAGCATCGCCAGCAGAATGGGGCGCCAGATCGTCTACATCCCCATCGGCCAGCTTTCTCCGCAGAAGCTGAAGAAGATCCGAGTGGTACACATTCTGGACGGCCACCATCGCCGTCGCGATGCCAGGGATTACATTCCCTAGCTTGCATTGCGAGACCCTGCGGTCCGCGGGACCATCAGCAGCGCACAGGCGCCAAGCACGCACACCCTACACTGGAAACAGGATGGCCGAAACCACAGTACAAACTACCCGACAGCGGCTTGAGGAATTCCTGCGCATTGACCCACGCTCAAAACCTCGGCTGTACGCGGCCATTTCAGAAGCGGCTGAAGTGGCCAGCCTGAACTATTGGCTGGAGCTGTTCTTTTCCGCAGGCATCGCCACGTTGGGGTTGGTGTTGAACAGCCCGGCGGTGGTGATTGGCGCCATGCTGATCTCTCCGCTGATGGGGCCTATCCTCGCCGCGGGACTGTCCCTTGCGGTGGGAGATCTGTATCTGGGCATCAAGAGCGCCGTGAACCTGGTGACCAGCATTCTGGCTGCCGTGATGTTCTCTGCCCTCATCGTGTGGATGCTGCCCTTCCATTCGGCCACCAACGAAATCCTGGCACGCACCAGTCCGAATCTGTTGGACCTGGGCGTGGCCGTGTTTTCGGGACTCGCGGGCAGCGTGGTGGTGTTTCGCGGGGGAGGGGGCGGCGGTGTCACGGCCTTGCCCGGCGTGGCCATTGCCGTGGCCTTGATGCCGCCACTGTGCACGGTGGGCTTCGGGGTAGGCAGCGGCTTTCTGTGGCCCATCATTTACGGCGCGGGGTTGCTGTTCCTTACGAATTTGGCAGCCATTGTGGCCAGCGCCTTTGCCGTATTTCTGGCCGTGAAGATGGATGCGGCCGACGTGCGGGAGGAGATCGACGACGCCATCCGCGAGCGCGCCTCGCGCGACCGTCTCTTCCGCTGGCTGCGTCGTAGCTTCCTGCGTGGATCGCTGGCCGATATTGGCAAGCTGCGCTGGCGGGTGCTGATGCTCACCCTGGTGCTGGGCGTGCTGTTTGTCCCCCTCAGCAAATCCCTGATTGAGCTTCGCAACGAAAGCCTGGCGCGGGGGGCGGTGCGCGATGCCATTCGTGGGGTTGCCAGCCGCGACGCCATCGTTTCAGAGATCATTGACCTCAGCGGCGAGCAGATCCGCATCCGGCTGATTCTCACCGAATCCGCAGACCCGCAACGGGTGGAAGACGCGCGTAGCCTTATCCTGAAGCGGACCGGCCGTGACGTCGATCTCTTCGTGCGCAAGGTTGCCGGC
>JALOKO010000268.1 GCA_025456495.1 Bryobacterales bacterium
TCACGATGTGGGCCGCCACCCGGTAGCACGGGATGACGACGGCGATGCGCAGCCGGGGATTCGAAGTCGAGGGATTCAAGACGAGGCTTGGTTTAAAGGGTGAGACACTGGCGTTTGATGTACTCACTGTAAGTATTTCCTTGGGGACAAGCCCTCAATAGCCCGGCAATGCGCCGAGGCAGCGAACCGCGGCGAAAAAACAGTAATGCGTTCATTGGCAGGTTCCCGCGTACGCCAGCGTGGATCGTCCATGGTTGGTCCCGGTCGATATCGTACGGATGAAAGTAGGAGATGAGTGGCAAAGGCGAGCGAGAGACGGGCAATCGCTGCCTGACCAGCCACCACGGCAGCACACGAAAGTAAGTCCCGGAGAAGAGCGGGAGGGGACCGAGGCCAAAAAACTTGGACACAGTGACAGGAATTTCCCACACGCCGTCCTGACGACAAGGGGCGGCCCCGAAGTCCGGCCAACCAAACAGTGGGTTGGCGGCGGGCAGCACCGAGCTGGAATAGGTGAATCCCTCGCGGGCGAGCACAGCATGGGCCCACGCACAGCGGGCAGTCAGCGACAGCAGCGGAGCTCGAAACCCGTGGACGCGAATACCAGCGGCGGATTCCACCGCCGCGCGATTCGCGCGTAGATCCGCAGCGAACGTTTCGGGATTGAATTGATCGAGGGTCAGATGACGGTCGCCGTGGCAGCCGAGTTCGTGGCCGGCGTCGGCGATTTTCCGGAGCAGGCCAGGGAATTTTCTGGCAACTTCGCCAACGACAAAGAAGGTGGCGCGCGTCTGGTGGCGCTTGAGCAGATCGAGGTAGCGCTCAACCAGTCCTTCGAGCAGACTTGAGCGTGGATCGCGGCCCGGTTTGGCGGGATAAAACTCTTCGAGATCGATGCTGAAAAGTAGCGACAGTGTTAACGGGGCGGACTTCATGGACGGGTCTGGTGTCCGCGACGGAGGTAGCGCCAGTATTTGGGGTTGAGCGCGAGCAGTGCGGGACACAGCCCGCAGGCTAGGCTGCCACGCCAGTCGTTGCCGTCGAATTCCTCAGAATCCTTCAGTGTGCCGCGGAGAAACCGGCCGAGCGATTCGCGTTGACCTGAGGCTTCGCTCAGGTAGCGGAGTATGTCACCGGGCAGCAGCCAGCGACACACCACGCCAGATCGGTATGCCGGCAGCGTCGCCGGCAGAGGCCGACCGAGCGCCGCGTCGGCATAGAGCGTGGGAAAGTCGACGCCTGCGCGGACGGCTAGAGCCAGGCTGCCCCAGAATCGCGGGTTGATTTCCAGCAACAGTGGGCGGCGCGTGACCGGGTGAATCTTCCATTCAACCATCGCAACACCGCGCCAGCCGAGCGCGGAGAGCAGGCGTTGACTGAAGTCGTGCAGTTCATCGAGCGGGACACTGTCGCGCTGGGTGCTTGGGCCGCCGCTGACGGGATACTGGCGCAGACGACGGTGGGCGAACGATGCGCGCGGTTGTGAATCGTGATCGAAAAGCATGCTGACTCCGCGGGCCTCCCCGTCGGCCGGAATCCGCTCCTGCAACAGCAGAGGTCCGTGTGCGCTCCAATGTTCATCGAGCGGCGTATCCCGGATGGCCGCGCCGTAAACGATTCCGCTCGAACCGGAGCCGGTGCGCGGCTTGATGACGAAGTTTTCTGCGGGATGGGCGGCAATCAAGCGAGCCAATTCCTCAACCGAGGCGGGGGCAAAGGTGCGAGGACAAGGGATGCCGAGCTGCTGGGCGATCTCGAACGTGCGCGCCTTGTCCCGGGCGACGGCGAAGGATGATTCCGTGGGCAACAGCCAGTGAACGTTGCCGGGCAGGCTGGCTCCGTGCTGCAGGAGCCATTCGCAGGTGGCGTCCTCCATCGGCAGCAGCGCGATCAGACGGCCGTGCGCCGCTTGCACCGCCTGTTGCAAGACTCCGCTGAATGCAGCTGGATCGCTCGCAGCCGTGGGACCGCGAAAGCTGCGGGTCGTATATCGGGAATGGAGTCCGGTAGACAGAAAGCTGTCACCGAGGGCGAAGACATCATAGCCTGCCGCAAGCGACGGAAATATGCCTCGTCGGCGGCCGCCAGGAGTTCCCAGTCCCCGCGGCTGTCGCCATAGGCGAAAAGCCGGTACGCCTTACGATCCGGAAACTTGGCGAGCAGGCGTCGCACCTTTTCAGCGCCATGGCAGTTGGGGCCGTCCTGGCGTCCAGTCAGGCGATGCTCCCGTGATTCGACGTGGCTCCCGAGCACCGCAGTCACGCCCTCCGTTTCCGCCCACGGTTCGATCCATTCGGGAAAGGAGGCCGTGATGATCACCACCCTATGTCCTTGGGACCGGTGAAAGCGCAGGCGCCGGAGGGCCTCCGGGCGAATGAGGGCGGGAATCCGGGTGCGGGCAAATTCGCGCGCCAGACCTTGATAGGTTTCCAGCGACTCGCCCGCAAATTGACGGGCGAAAAGCGCCATCTTATGGGTTTCGTTTCCGGTGAGTCGGGCGAGATAGAGAGCGAGCAACGGGGCGGTCAGCGTGAGATCCAAGGCCAGTTGCAGGGGGGCGCGCCTCCAGGCGAGAAAACGGATGAAGGTGTCGCGGGCAGTCAGGGTTCCGTCAAAGTCGAAGGCGGCGATAGCCGGTCCATCCAAGGTGCTGGTCCTAGCTTCGCTCATCGGCCGGCTTGCGATACACTCCGACGAGATTGGACCCCAACGGGGCGGGAACGAGATTGATCATCTTGTACCACAGGGCGGATTCCAAGCGCACACCAAGGAGATATGAGAAGACATAGTTGATTTCAATCGCCTCCATGCCGAGCAGTTCGCCGAGGATGCGAAAACTGCGCGGAGTAAACGGGCGGACGTGCGTCGGATCATTCCAGAAATCGGCGCAGGGTGTCGGGGCAGACAGGACTAGCAGCCCGCCCGGCGGCAGCATGGCCACCAACTTGGACAATTCAGCCGTTGCATCGGGGATGTGCTCGATCACGGACTGGAGAAAGATCGCGTCGAATTTTTCCTCACGCAGTGCCGGCGCACTGGCGTCGCCCAGCAAAACCTGCAAGCCGCGGCGTTTGGCGAGTTCCACTGAGCGAGTGGAATTGTCGATCCCTACCGCAGGCAGGCCGAGATCCTGGCAAAGCTGAATCACGTCACCGGGACCGCAGCCATAATCGAGCAACCGGCGGCAGCCGTGCTGTTGCAGCTGCTGGATGACCTTGGTGAAGTAACGCCGCCGGATGCGGCCGAAGATTCCGGAATATTCTAAATACATGTGGCAACTTATTGCATGAAGCTTCGTGTTGTTGCGGCGAGTCGTAAAATCTCGGGTTCCGACATGAATGGATGGCAGGGCAAAGTGAGTAATTCGGCGCAGATGCGGGCGGCGCCGGGGTGGACTTTGGCATCCACCCGCATCCCGTGCTCAACGTACATGGGCGAGGCCTCGTAGCCTTGTCTTACGAGATGTTTGCACAGCTCATCTCGACGGCCATTTCCAACCAGGATCGGGTAACGAATGTAATGGCAACGATCCTGGCGGGGATGGCGGTTAATCAGAGTAACGCTGGTGATCCCCTGTAAAGCGGCCTCCAGTGCGAAGGCGTTCTCATTTCGCACATGTAAGTTCGCATCGAGACCCGCCAGTAATTGACGGCCCAGACTGCTTTGAAACCGCGAGAGGCGTTCGGACAAACGGGGGCTATCCACGGCGAAATCGTATTCGCTGGCTGTTTTGCGGATGGTGTCTTCCATCGAAAAGTTTTTCTTCGCAACGCCAACCTTGGAGATCAAGGCGCTGAAGATACCATAACATGACGGTCTGATGAGGATGCTGTAGGCTAGGGACCTGACGAAGGCCAGCACCGGGTTGGCGGTGGGGCCGGTTGAAAAAAGGTCTAGCGAGTTGGGAATCTGGCTCAGTGTCATTCCACCGCCAATTGGCAAGGCCTTCCCTTCTTGGAAATTCAGAATGCTGAAGTGGCCGTAGCTGCCGAGTTCGCGTCCAGCAAAGCTGCCTCCCAAAGTGTAGTCCGCGCCTTCCAACAGGAGCCAATTCCGTTCTGTGCACATCGTGCGTATAGCCATCATATCCGCACTCAGACCGAAGAGGTTGGGGATGAGAATTGCTCCAACTTTTCCGTCGTCCGCTACTCGCAAATCTTCACAACGCACCGCCAGATTGCCGGGGTCAGTGTCACAGTAACGATAGGGCATCCCGGCAGCTTGGATTCCATGAATAAAACTGGGACAGGAATAACGCGGCAGAATTATCGATGCCTCTGGTTTGCAGAGCCGTTTTGCGGCGGCCACTGCTGCGTAGGTGCTTCTCATTAGAGAAGAAAACGCGATACCGGTTTTCATACCCAGACGACTGGCTAGCAATGATTCGAGATCTTCCTTGCCAGATCGAGTCGAGGAATTTGCAGCAGCGCGTAACACCACGCTGAGGCCGATGGGTGTAGCGGCGGAAGGTTGAAGACGGTAGAAGCTGTTCAAGGGGACAGATTGGGAGCGCGATAAACCGGCTGCAATAAGATGCTGCGAGGGGCAATGGGACCTCGTAGAGTCAGATCCAAGTGCGTGGCCCCTTCGGGCGCGGTCTGATAAAAACCTGCTCTCCCTGCCATATGCAACGCGGTTAGTGGGTAGTTGTGATAAGCAACGAGCTGCCCGTCCTGATCGCGCCAAGCTCCGTGCAAATAGGCACCTTGGGCAGGCTTTTGCGGAGAAAAGATTACCTCCATCCAATAGAGCCGCTCCGGTTCTACAGAAACGCCTTGGTAGAGAGTAAAATCAGGAGGGAGAACAGGTGCCGATCCGGAATCGCTTGGGAAGACACCGCTAGGCGCCCAGCCCGTCGGGTGCGAATGGTCCTTCTCCATTGCGAAATTGGGGTTAGTCAGAAGGTTGTTTCCTCGGTGGGTTGGTGGCAACCGATCCTCCTTAATGGGCAGCGACAGGAGCTCGTATCCGCGATTGGCGTACTCGACCCGGGCAACAGTTTTCCTGAATTCTTCGCTGAAAATAGCGCTTCGCGGCCCGCCGGGTTGGCGCGGCGCCCACGGGGATTCGGGTGTCAATAGCAGATGCGTAATGCCTAGAGTTTGCAGGGACTCCACGATGTGACGGAAGTTTTCCGGGGAGGGTGGAAGGTCCAGCAGAGGCCGAAGCTGCTCGGAGAGACGCGCGTCGCAGTGAGGCATAGCGATCGCTCGGCCTGCGAGATGCAGATGATCCCGAAGAAACGGAACTTCCCACACTACGGCCTTTGCTCCCGCTATCTTGTCCAAGTGGCGCAACAAAGGTGTGTGCGCCAGTTGGACTGCGAGATAGTCGTTCCTAGCGGTTTTTCCGAGCACTACAGATAGAGGCATCGCTGCCGCATCCTGACTTCGGAAAAGCCACGCGGTAGGACGAACGAACTGAAGGTACGTTCCGCCTAGAGAGAAGAAGATGGCGAATATACTGACTATCTTTCGCCCTCGTGGATGGGTGGTACTCAGTATTGAATCTAAGCTGTAGGCGAGACCTCCGACGATCGGTATAACTGCAAATATCGAGTAACGGAGATTTTGCTCAGTCAGCCACCAGAGAAGTCCTGCGGCCATGCCAGTTAGAATCCAAAATCGAGCCCGCGCTACGAACATAGCCGGCAGCAGCATTGGTATCACCATCAAAAGGAGAGGATGGTAGGTTCCGATCTCGGCATACCGGCCGGGGTGGAAGAAAACATTCCACGGCAGATGGAACAGTTCCCGAAGCCCATGGGGATCGCCAAATCGCTTAGCGATCAGCCCCGATGGGGCAAGCGGACTGCCAAAAAACGCGTTGGCGTAGGGAAATATTGGGTTGCCGCTGAGAAAGTAGCTTCGGGCCAGCCAAGGCGCTAATATTATTATAGCGGCGAGCCCGATAGCCATGGCGTCCAGAACAAGCGCTCGCGGAGACCATGTTCGCAATCGAGCGAAGAGGACAATGGTGCCTAGAATAAGAAGGGCCCCCAAGCCGTTCAGTTTGACCGCAGCGGCTCCTGCTGCCAGCGCAGCGGCTAACACGAGTGTCCCGCGGTTGCGCTTCTGCCACCAGATCCAGCCGGCAAGAAGAGAGGAACAGTAGAAGAGCGTCTGCACCAAATCCACGAAGCCCCAAGCAAACTGAACCAAGAACAGGCTACTGACGCCAAGGGCGATGGTCAGTAACCCCGCAGCCAACGTTCGGTGAGGGATCAAGTGTGCAAATAGCGGAATCAAGGCCAAGGCCGCCAGAAACTGCCCTAGTTTGGCTGCTTGGACTCCAGCCAATGGGTGTAGCATCAGAAAAAAAGTTTCCCCCGCAATTGCCATGCAGGACAGATTCATCTCGCGATAATGCTCAAGCGCACCGTCGTTTACCCACATCCGGACTATTGCCATCCGTCCGCCCAGTGCGTCAGGTCCTGTTTCTGGAGCGAGAGCTGCCGTCCATCCGATGAGGAGCACCGCCCAGATGAGACCGGCTAGCGTGAATCCTCCCACGGCATGGACAGGTTGGACGGGACGGGTGAGCCATTGATTCCACGCTGCGGCTTCCTCTTGCAATGTTCGTCGAGTAAGGAAAAGAAGCAGGCCGAGGACGACAAGGATGGCCGGATTGTGGGCCAAGTGAGCCACGCCGAGAACAAACCCTAAAATGCTCAGGCTGAGAATACCGAGCGCTAGGCGCAAAGTCAGGCAAGCTTCCTCTCCTACTAGGTCCGCAGCGCATGCTGGTGCTAATTTTTGCTGAAGATAGCGACCGAAACTCAGTGCCGCAATCAATCCCGCTAGTAGCGCCGGTCCCATGAGGGGAAGCCCGGCAATCACCGGGAGAACCAAGAACGGCAGCAGCAGCAGTATAAACGGGAGGAAGCGCGTGAAGGCGCCGCGCTGAAGGCCGAAAGTGAACGCTCCACCGCCTGTGGCTCCAAAGATCAATAGCGCGCTGATTCGAATCGCATCGTTTTGGGCGACCAAGGCCGGCATACCCCAGTGCAAGACAGTTCCGCCGACCAGGACCAGTCCCACTCCCCCTGCATTGCGGTGGGCGACGGAAACCGATGACCGTCCGAGCTGACCGAGTAGAAATCCGATCAGTGCGCCGAATAGAACGGTGTATAAAAGAAACGTTCCCTCTTGTGCTTTGATCCATTGGACGGCGCTACCGTCGATTTTTTGAAAATGGTAAACGGTCCAGCCCATCCAGCCACCGGCCAAGCACAGAAACGAGATGCGTGAAATCACTCGCATGGCACAATTGAATCTATGGGCATGCTGCAAAACATTAGTGAGGTGAGCCGGTTTTAGCTGGTTTGAGTGGAATGGAGAAGCTGGGTATGGCAGTGGAAATGAACTGAAGCAGGAAGAAGCGAGTGCCTTCCGGAATGGCCTCAAGTGTTTGATCCAAGGTTGCGTGATAGATACGAGCTCGATGCACGGACTTGAAGTGCCCGACGAAGCCGGATCTCACGATTCCGTCAAAAAACGAATCTCCGTAGACCACGAGTCCGGGCAGCAGGGTGGGATCTGTAACATTGTGAATGATCGAGAACTCAAAAGGTCCGTCCTTTTCGCGATAGGTTCTAGGAAGATCGGGCCAGGTTTTTTTGACGAATAGCCCGGTTTCAGTGACTGGCCACAGCAAGGGCATGAAGGATGCCTCGCCGCCGGAATAAAGTTTTTCCTCGATGGTCAGCGGCCAGCGCCAGCGACCGAATTCCGGGCCCGCCTCCTGCTGTATTTGCCCAACCACAGCCTCGGCTACGGCGAAAGCGGCGGGGTCGTTCC
>JALOKO010000269.1 GCA_025456495.1 Bryobacterales bacterium
GGTCTGCCACTTCCAGGGCTTCTTCCTGATCGTGGGTGACCAGGACGGTGGTGACATGCAGATCCTCGTGCAAGCGACGCAGCCAGCGACGCAGGTCCTGGCGCACCTTGGCGTCCAGCGCTCCGAAGGGCTCATCCAGAAGGAGAATGCTGGGTTCGATGGCCAGGGCGCGCGCCAGAGCGACGCGTTGCCGCTGCCCTCCCGAGAGCTGGCTGGGGAAGCGCGCGGCCAGCCCTTCCAGTTGAATGAGCCGCAGCAATTGGTAAACCTTTTCGCGGATCTGCTGCTTGGAGGGCCGTTGCGCCCGCGGACGCACCGTCAGTCCGAAGGCGATGTTGTCGAAGACTGTCATGTGGCGGAATAGCGCATAGTGCTGGAAGACGAAGCCCACCCGGCGCTGTTGGGCGGGTTGCTGAAGCAGGTCATCGCCATCCACGCGAAGGATGGTGTCCGGGTGGGGGTCAGGGATATCCAGCCCGGCCAGGATGCGCAGCAACGTGGTTTTGCCTGAGCCCGATGGACCCAGCAGGGCCACCAGTTGTCCACTGGCAATCTCCAGGCTCACATCGCGGAGAGCGGCAAAGGCGCCGAAGGACTTGTGCAAGTGAAGGGCCTGAATGCTCATGGTTGGGTTCCTGTGGCAGCGCCGTCAAGGGCGTCGCGCGTGTGGGCATCCTGGTCGCGAGTGATCTTCCATTCCAGCCAGGCCTTCAGCACCAGCGACAGCAACGCAAGCAAGGTCAGCAGACTGGCGACGGCAAACGCGCTGGAAAAGCGGTAGTCGTTGTATAGGATCTCCACGTGCAACGGGATGGTGTTGGTGGCTCCGCGGATGTGCCCGCTCACCACGCTGACGGCGCCAAATTCCCCCATGGCCCTTGCCGCGGACAACACCACGCCATACAGCAGGCCCCAACGGATGTTAGGCATGGTGATGCGCCAGAACATCTGCCAGCCGTTGGCGCCCAGCAGCAGCGCGGCCTCTTCCTCTTCGGTTCCTTGCTGCTGCATCAATGGGATGAGTTCGCGCGCGACAAAGGGGAAGGTGACGAAGAGTGTGGCCAGCACAATTCCTGGCACCGCGAAAAGCACCTGCAAATTGGCTTCGCGAAGCCAGTTGCCCAGCAGGCTTTGTGACCCGAAGAGCAGCACAAGCATGAGGCCGGCTACGATGGGCGACACGCTGAACGGCAGGTCAATCAACGCCACCAGCAGGGTCTTGCCGCGGAAACGAAAGCGCGCCATCAGCCAGGCCGCTGCGATTCCGAAGAGGGCGTTCACGGGGACGGCAATCGCGGTCACCCACAGTGTGAGGCGAATGGCGGCCAAGGCGGAGGGGTCAAGGAAGCTCTCCAGATACACGCGCCAGCCTTGACGGAAAGCCTCCTGAAACACGGCCGCCAGGGGAAGGGCCAGCACCAGGGTGAGGAAGCCTAGGGCGATGCAAATCAGCAACCATCTTAGCCAGCGCGGTTCCGTGTAGCGCCGGGGAGCAAGGCCAGGGGACAATGGCTCAGCCATCAGACGCGACCTCCGCGCGCGGTCCACCACCACTGCAGCGCGTTCATCGATAGCAGCAAACCAAGGCTGGCCAGCAGCATCGCGGCGCCAATCGCCGTGGCTCCCGCATAGTCAAACTGCTCCAAACGGGTGATGATCAGCAGCGACGTGATCTCCGTCTTCATGGGCATGTTGCCGGCAATGAAGATCACGCTGCCGTATTCGCCCAAGCCCCGGGCGAATGCCATCGTAAAGCCGGTGAACATGGCGGGAAGCAACTGCGGAAGCAGCACGCGGAAGAGGGTTTGCGCGCGGCTGGCGCCAAGAATGACGGCGGCTTCTTCCATGGCGGGGTCCAGGTCGCTCACCGCGGGTTGCACGGCGCGCACGACAAACGGAAGGCCCACGAAGAGCAGCGCCAGCGTGATGCCCAAGGGGGTGAAGGCCACCGGCACTCCCAGCGGTTCCAGATAGCGTCCCAGCCATCCTGTGGGTGCGTAAACGGCGGTGAGCGCGATGCCGGAGATGGCGGTGGGTAACGCGAAGGGAAGGTCCACCAGGGAGTCCACCAGTCGCTTGCCCGGAAACGAATAGCGCACCAGGCACCAGGCGACCAGCGATCCCATGATCGCGTTCACGCTGGCGGCGGCCAATGCGGCGCCCACGGTGAGCCGGTAGGACGCCAAGGCGCGCGGGCTGCTGACAGCGCTCCAAAGTGCGTCGATGGGATAGGTTGCTGTCTTCCACAGCAGTACAACCGTGGGCAGCAGCACCACCAGGCTGACGCAGAACAGCGTGTAGCCAAGCGTGAGCGCGAACCCGGGCAAGACGCGGCGCTGCGTCGCGAACCCGCGCTTGGTGGTTGCCGGGGAGGGCGCGCTAGCTGGCGACGGATTGGATCTGGTCAAAGATCGCCCCCTCGGCAAAGTGCGCGGCGTGGGCTGCCTGCCAGCCGCCGAAGTGCTCGTCCACGCGCAGCAGGATGGATGGCGCCACGGGGTTGGGGTCCTGGCCAGCCAGGACAGAGGCGCGGAAGCCATGCCGGGCGATCAGCTTCTGGGCCTCAGGCTGGTAGAGGGAACGCAGGTAGGCGTCGGCTGCCTCACGCACCCCGCGGCGCGTTGCGACGGCGTCCACCAGCGCTACCGGAGGCTCAGCAAGCAGGGTTACGGATGGCGTCACCACCTGCAGTTCCTCCTGGGCAAACTCGCGCAAGGCCAGGTGCGCCTCACTCTCCCAGGTGACCAGCACGTCACCCATCCGGCGCTGAACGAACGTGGTGGTGGCGCCGCGGGCGCCGGAATCCAACACAGGTACGTTGCCGTAGAACGCTTCCAGGAAGGCGCGGGCATCGCGGGAGCTGCCGGTGGAATGCATGGCCGCGCCCCACGCCGCCAGGTGGTTCCAACGCGCGCCGCCTGAGGTCTTGGGGTTCGGCGTCACAATGCTCAGCCCGGGACGGGCAAGGTCGGCCCAGTCCCGAATTCCCCTCGGATTTCCCTTCCGCACCAGGAACACGATCACTGACCGGTAAGGGCAACTGTTGTGGGGCAGTCGCCGCTGCCAATCGCGGGGCAGTAGCGCACTACGCTGCGCGATGGCGTCGATGTCATAGGCCAGCGCCAGGCTGAGGACGTCAGCGTCTAGCCCATCCAGCACCGCGCGCGCTTGCTTGCCGGATCCTCCGTGCGATTGCTGGATCTGCAACGGCCGCTGTCCGCCCGCTTCCCAATCCCGCGCAAACAGCGCATTCAGTTCCTGAAACAAGGCCCGCGTGGGGTCGTAAGACACGTTGCGCAACACGTCTCCCGTGGCTGCGCCACAACCCGTACACGCTGCTGCCACCGCAAGGCATGCCCCTCGCAGCAAGCGGCGACGGGAGAGCGCTGTCGAGACGGGAGCCGAATGGACCACACGCTTACTATATCATGTTGATCGAACAAGTAGGGATGAAAGTTGGCGGAGGAGCACGCAACCGGTTTCGCGTCTCACTCCAAGGGAAATGGCTAGAGCACATCCGCCACAAATTAAGGAACTTTCGTACTGAGCTACTTTGCTGTCATCGCACGCATGCGTTGATACAGGGCGATGTCCCGGGGAACGTCTTGAAAGCGCGAGGAGATACTCAGTATGCCAATATCACCGATTACCGCTTCCGTTGGTCTTGGTGGTGTCAACAGGAAAGCAGACGTTGAGATGATTCAACGTCTCCTAAACGCATGCCCATTCATCAAGGGTGGACCCAATCCCCTTCTGGCCACCGATGGTCTGTGTGGACCAAAGACGCGGAACGGCATCTCGCGCTTTCAGCAGGTCAACTTCGGCAAAGCCGATGGAAAAATCGATCCTGGGTATCAGACGATCAGTAAATTACTTGCGATCGTAGAGCAAGCGGGAATGCTGGCGCAAATCCTTTCCGGGTTACCAACTCCCGGTCCATCTGCTCCTATTCCCGCTCCAGCCCCTACGAGTGGCGCCGGAGGCCTGCGTGCGGAAATTCTGAAGTGGGCAAAGTTGGGAGTATCCGGGCCGTACGGGGATGTTGGGGCTGGGGCCAAGTACGGAATCGTTAGTGATTGGGATACCACTGAGGAGACACTAAGCTGGGGTGGAAAGCGCACAGTGCGAAAGGGTTGGCAGAATTACAAGGAGTTCTTTGACGTCGCCGTCGCGGGCTGGACGTCGAACCATTGGCTGGCCCCAGGCTATCTGGATGGGGTGAAGGTCCCCGGCAAGCGAGTTCCCAAAGCCCCAGGTTCCAACTCTGGAATATCCTGGTGCGGCATCTTTGCAACCTGGTGCTGGATTAAGGCGGGGAAGGATACGAAGTGGGTGGCGGGTCTGGGACCCACGAATTGCACGAAGATCGCTGGAAACCAGGGTATTCAGCCCGGCGACATGTGTGTGCAATATGGTGCAGAAGTACACCACTTCGTTGCTGTTGGGGTGAATGGCGCGAACGTGGACTCAGTGAACGGGAATTCGATGGCTCAGAGCATCATTGCGAAGCCGCATCCGTTAAGCTCAGTGAACTACTATTATCGGCCGGAGTAAAGGCGTAAGCAAATAGACATTCGCGTCCACGCGCGTCAGGATCAATAAGAAAGGGAGCGGCGCAACAGCCGCTCCCCTTTCCTATGAGTATCGCTATCCGGGAAGATATAACCAAGCGTGGAGTTAGGGGATAAAGTCGAATTCAATGGGAATCATGAGATGCTGCCCCGGGCCGGTCATCGCGTTGGTGATTTCCAGGTTCATCCTGACACGGGTTTTCGTCTTCGGGGCGTCGCTCTTCAGGCTGAATTGCAACGGTGTGGTGGCCTGCGGCTGAATGCGAAGCGGGCGCACTTCCATCCAGGTTGGCGCGTCCAGAACCTTGGCTTCAAATCGCAGCGCGGAGTCATTCCGCAGCGGGATGCCGTTATTCCAGAAGCCGGGGATCCACCGCATCTCATTCGGGAATTGCACGTAGCCGCGGAAGAGCTGCTCCAATAGCGCCGCGCTTCCGTAGTAGCGGTCGCCTTCCTGCCAGGCGATGGTGCGTCCGGCGTCCAGCGCTTCCCTTACCCCTTGCAGGCTGCGCTCCTTCACCATCAGCAGCGAGATGCTGCGAGGTTCGGTAGGCAGCGAGGCATTGTGGATGTCGCTGGTTCCCATCAGCGTGAGTTTGTACTGCGAAATCCACGGATGCGCTTCCGGATAGTAGGATGGCCCGTTGACGAGTTCAATGCCCTGGAAGAGCTTGTCCGTGTAGGCCGTGTTGATGATCGGCCACCACTCCGCCTTGCCCCGCCAGCCCGGATGGTTCCAGAACGAGAAGGCGCCTTGACGCTTTGCCTCGGCCAGAGCGGTTAGCAGATCCTTACCCCGGAAGGCATTGTGATCCCGGATGAATAGCGCATTGAAGTGGATGTCGCCCTTGGTGATTTCCACCGAAGGGATGATGAGAATTCCCAGTCCTTCAGCGATGGGCCTGGCGATTTGGTAAGGGCGTTCCAGGTCCATGTTGACGTCTTTTTCATTGGGACGGTAGTCGTCGTGATCGGTAATGGCCATCACGTCCAGGTCTTCGCGCCAGGCTTCCATGACGCGCGTGGTGGGCCATACCTGCCCGTCGGAAAAGACAGTGTGCATGTGCAAGTCAGCCTTCAGGACATGGAATTCCCCCACCTTGGGGGTGGGGCGATGCACCCGGGTCATCTGGGCAGGCAGCATGGAAACCGCCAGAAACAACACTGTACAGAAGCGCAGGATCGCTCGAAGTTGGAAAGCAGGCATGGAAGTAGGTGTAGCAAACTCACATGACGGCAAGGTGACAGAGGCCAGCCGCAG
>JALOKO010000270.1 GCA_025456495.1 Bryobacterales bacterium
CCAAACTCCATGACATGCGCCGTCAGCATGAAGATGATCAACAGCACCAGGACGACGTCCACCAGCGGCACCACGTTCATTTCGGAAACAATGCCGCTCATGCGACGGCGGTGCGAAAAGGCGGAGCCGGAAAGCCGACTGCCAGACTTTCCGTTACCATTTCCGTTGGCTGCGTTGATGCCCATGCTAGCCCTCGAAGGTACGCTCTGCCAGGTTCATGAATTCCAGCGCGAAATCGTCCAACCGCGCGCCAATCTGCTGTAGTTGGGCTCCGAAATGGTTATAGGCGACGGCGGCGGGAATGGCTGCGCCCAGGCCCAGGGCCGTCGCCACCAAAGCTTCTGAGATACCCGGCGCCACGAATCGAAGACTCGCGCTGCCGGCGGCTGCCAAACCCTGGAAGGCATTGATGATGCCCCACACAGTGCCGAACAACCCGATGAAGGGACACACTGAGGCGGTGGTGGCCAACCAGTTGAGGTTCTTCTCCATACGGCCGAGCTCAGCGTTGATGCCCAGCATCAGGCTGCGCTCCATGGACGCCTTGTTAGAGATGGTCCCCTTCGCACGGGCCTGTCGGGCCACCTCGTCGTAACCGAACTCAAACACCGTCACCACAGGAGCCGGGCGGAACTGCTCACTGGCCATCGCCATCGCCTCCAAGCCAGGGGACTTGCGAAAGGCGCGCAGGAAGCGGTCGTTTGACCCCGCCACCATACGCATCTCCTTCCACTTGTTGAAGATGATGGTCCAGGAGAAGATGGAGAACAGCAGCAGGATGACATCCACGGTCAGCGCCAGCGGACTGGCCGAAAGCACCAGCTCCAGCAGGCCCTTTTGGGGCAATTCCGCAAGCGTCTCCGGAGGGGGCAGCGTCTCCGAGGCCACTTGACCGGCTTGGAAGAAGAAAGCAATTGGCGTGATCACGCGATCCGGGCTACCTTTCCTTACTCACCTAGGATAAAACCAATCGTGAGGAAAATGGTTTTACAATCAAACTGCGCTCGGCTTCCCCAGCGCGTTTGTGGGGGGGGGAGTATCGGGAGGATACACCTCCCTATCAGTATGACGCGCAACGGGAAGCGAAAGTCGATGGTTGTCGCGGTAACCACTGTAACCCGGTGAACGAAGGCCAGCGTGTTGTCATGAAGTTTGGACTGATTGCCGGTAACGGAACGTTTCCTTTGCTTGCTTTGCGGGCCGCTCGCGAGGCAGGGGATGAGGCCGTCGCCTTCGCCATTCGCGAAGAGGCCAGCGCGGAAGTGGAAGCGCTTGCCGTGCGTACGCATTGGATCTCGCTAGGCCAGTTGGGAAAACTCATCCAGCTTTGCCAGCAGGAGGGCATCCGGCAGGTGATGATGGCCGGACAGGTGAAACACGGGCAGATTTTCTCCCGCATCCGTCCGGATTGGAAGATGGTGAAGGTGCTGGCCTCATTGGCTCATCAGAACACCGATTCGCTGATCGGAGCGGTGATTCGGGCGTTGGGGGACGAAGGCATCGAACTGGTGGATTCCACCTTGCTGCTGAAGCCGATGCTGGCCACCGAGGGCGTCATGAGCAAGCGCGCGCCATCGAAGGACGAGCAGCGGGACATCGATTACGGCCACCGGATCGCGGCCGCGCTTTCCGGCGTGGACGTGGGCCAAAGCGTGGCGATTTGTGACCGGGCCTGCGTGGCGGTAGAGGCCATGGAGGGCACCGACGCCATGCTGCGGCGCGCGGCAAGCCTGGTGGCCGGACGTCCTCTTTGCCTGGTGAAAGGCTCCCGTCGACGGAAGCATCTGCTGTTTGACGTGCCGGTGTTGGGGAGGAATTCCGTGCCTGTCCTTGAGGAAACAGGAACGCGTGCCATTGCTGTGGATGCGGGCCGTACCTTGTTGCTGGAAAAGCCGGTGTTCTTGAAAGAGCTGGATCAATTGGGAGTCGCGCTGGTGGGATTGGCCACGCAAGCGGAGGCGGACTGAGCGTCGACCGCGATGACAACGCGGGAGTTGTTGCGGTTCTCGGACGATTTCTTGGGAAATTCCATGGGGACCCAGCATTAGTACCCTAAAGCGCTATGGCGAGCATGTCGATAGGATAGTTGACATGAAATCCGGCTCCTTGCAACCCGATCACAACCCACAACTGGCGAAGGATCAGACCGGTGCGACGAACGGGATCCCAGAGGGATCGTCGCCAGGCTGTATGGGCCTGGAAGCGTTCCCTGAGGGAGATCGCAACTCGAGCGTTGTTCCCGTCAGTGATCCGCAAGCGGCGGAAGCGGCCGAGGGTGGCATCACGATGCAGGAGGCGGTTGCCCTGGCGATGGGAAGCAAGGTACCGGCCGAACGGGTGACCCGCGTGCAGGCCCGAGTGCTCTGTTCCGCGCTGGTGGAAGTCCGCTGGAAGGGTCCCGATGGGTGTACGGAGTTCGCGGTTGCCAACATGGAAGAGATCTGGCAATCCGGCGCCAGCCTTGACCTGGAGGTGAGTGTGCCGGAAGGGGTGTCGATTCGCCTGCGGCATGGCTCGGATGTTCTGGAGGCACGGGTGCTGTACTGCCAGCAGAATCTCACTGGCTATTCGTTGGGAGTGCAGTTTACGGGTGCGTCGTTCTGGTCGCCCGAACGCTTTGTGCCCTCGCATGCAGTTGAGTTGGGCGCCCTGGGCAAGGAGATGGGAGGCCTGGGCAAGGAGTCCGCGCTGGGTGAGACAGATGTGGTTCCCCCACCGGATGAGCCGGGTCTGGCATCGCGAGCAGGAGTTGCACTGAAGCAGCGTCCCAGCCAAGCCCTCGTCCCCAGGCCGCTGACCATGGAAGGGTTATCGCCGCTGATTTCGCGCGGATCTCTGGTGGCGCTGAGTCACCAGTTCGTCACCGAACAGCCGGTCTAGAGGGGTCCGCGCGTCGCCCGGCGATTCGGCCAGGACGTTGACCGCGAGGGCAATGCGGTCGTCACAGGCGATGCGGTCGTCACAGGCGATGCGGTCGCCATAAAGCGATGCGGTCGTCGCAGGCGATGCGGTCGTCGCAGGCGATGTGGGCGACGCGGGCGTATTCGTGGCCCCTATCCGGTCTCATCCCTCACACGAAATGGGTGGCGCGCCTACTCGTGCGAGTCTCGTAACACGGCTTGCATCCTTCCATCCGGCACAGCCCAGTTTGGCTACACTGGGAGCCTTGATGGCTTCACCCATGAATGTCTGCTTCTCTCACCCGCTCCCTCGCCCCTCCGGTATCCGTTGCGCGCGATGGTCACGATTGCTCTGGACCCTCTGGGTTTGGGGTGCATTGCTGGCGTTCAACCTGGTTGCATCCGGGCAGGACTTGTCTGTGCGCGTGCTGGCTCCCGACGGAAATCCCGTCGTAGAGGCCGTGGTGGTGCTGGAGACCGCCAGCGGTTTCCTGGTGGCCAACGGGAAGACGGATGCGAACGGTGAAGTGCGTTTCCCGCGGTCGGTTGGGGAAACAGCATTGCGCTTGACGGTCCGCGCGGCGGGCTTTGCGGTGGCTGAGCAGTTGCTGCGTGGTGCGGGCGGTCCCGGAACCACGGTGGAGATCCGACTGGAGGTGGCTCCGTTGCCGCAGGCGGTAACCGTCACCGCCATCCGGGGCCAGTTGGTGGATGCCAGTGATTCCCCGGCGGTCGTTTCCGTGGTGGAGTTGCGGGAAGCCTCGCGTGGACCGCTCACCACCATCGGGAACGCGCTGGAAGGCCAACCGGGCGTGCTGGTGCAACAAACCACCACAGGGCAGGTGTCCCCATTTCTGCGCGGATTGACGGGATATCAGGTGCTGAACCTGGTGGACGGCGTGCGCTTCAACAACTCCACCTTCCGCTCTGGTCCGAACCAGTACTTGGCCTTTGTGGAGCCAAGCCAGGCTGAGTCCATTGAGGCGATGCTAGGGCCATCCAGCACGCAGTACGGCAGCGATTCCCTGGGTGGGGCCATTCAGGTGTTGACGCGCAGGCCCCGGTTTGCCAGTGGCGCTGGTTGGGAATGGAATGGGGATGTGCAGGCGCTGGCAGCCAGCGCGGATGCATCCGGAGCCGTGAACGGACAGGTGAGCGCAGGCTCAGCGAGACAGAGCGTGCTGTTGGGTGGATCCGCGCGGAAGTTGAACGACCTGCGTGCCGGCGGCGGCGAGGATTCCCGCAACGTGTATACGCGCTTCTTCGGCATGGACGCCGGGCAAGTGCGGGACCTGCTGGGGTCGCGCTTGCAGGACACGGGCTTCCAGCAATTCGGATTGCATTCGCGATATTCCGCGCGCCTGACGCCAGACCAGGATTTCACCATCTGGTATCAGCGGGGCGAGATGCACAATGTACGCGGGTACAAGGACCTGCTGGGTGGGCGCGGACGAATGATCCAGGAATTCAGCCCCCAGGTGTTGGATTTTCTATACGGGCGTTATGAGCGGCGGAACTGGGGCTTCCTGGATTCCTTGACGGGAACGGTGTCATTGAACCGGCAGGAAGACGGAACCCGCGTCCAGACGCTACGGAGCAGTGGCACGATTACCGAGGACGATTCCACGGTGGCGATGAAAGGCTACGCCGCGCAGGCCACCACGCACGTCGGCCAACGGCAATCTATCGTCTTCGGGGGCGAGTTCTACGACGAAGCGATTGACTCCGTGCGGGCGTTGCGCAACCCCGCCACGGGCGTCGCCACTGCGGCGCGGGCACTGTATCCGAATGGCAGCCGCTATCGCACCACCGGGCTGTTTGTGCAAGACCGGGTGGAGTTGTGGCGGAACCGATTGAGCCTGCTGGCGGGACTACGCTTTACGCGGATAGGGGTACAAACCGTCGCCAACCGGAATCTGGCGCCGGATGGAAGTAGCCTGGGCGTAGCCGATTCCAGCGAAGCCTTCCGCGATGTCACCTGGAACACAGCGCTGCAGTTCCGCGCGACGCAGTGGCTGCGCTTCCACGCGATGGCGGGTAGGGGATTCCGGGCGCCCAACATGAATGATCTGGGTGCGCTTGGGCTGAACGATTTGGGCTATGAAGTTCCCATTTCGCAAGCGGTGGGCGCGGGCGCCTTGCTGAGCACCAGTGGCGCGGACGCGGCGCTGTCGCAGGGCAGAGCGGCGGAGCAATTGCGGGCGGAATCGCTGCGCAACTACGAGGCGGGGCTGCAGTTGGGCGATGGCAAGTGGACAGCACGGGTACAGGCGTTTCTGTCGGACCTGAACGACCCCATCGTGCGTCGCACCCTGCTGTTCCCCGTGGGCAACGTCCCCCAGACCTTGGCGGGTGTGCCGGTGAGCGCCAATACCCCTACGCCAGCGCAGGCGGCGCAGGGAGTAGTGACCGTGTCTACACCGTTTGACCCTCAGGCGGTCAAGGCCTTTGTCAATGACGGGGCCTCGCGCTACAGCGGCCTGGAAACCACCTTCGCCGCCCAGTTGCATCCTCGCTGGCGGGTGGACGCCAACTATTCCTTCATCGCCGGACGCGACCTGAATCCGAACCGGAACATCCGCCGGCTGCCTCCGCAGATGGGTCGGGTGGCCGTGATGTACGTGCCCACGGGGCGGCGCCCTTGGGTGCAGATTGCCGCACGCATGGCGGGCGCACAGAATCGCCTGAGTGGCGGCGACCTGGACGATGAACGCATCGGGGCCTCCCGACGCCGTACCGATATTGCCGATTTTTTCCGCGGTTCCCGCAACGCAGCGCTGCTGAGCGCCGGTCCGGATGGGGGAATGGGCACTGCCGATGACGTGTTCGTGCCCACCGGAGAAACCCTGATGCAAATCCAGGATCGCGTGTTGCCTTTGGGCGCAACCATCAACGGCGTGACGGTGCTGAACAATTCCAGCCGTGTCCCG
>JALOKO010000271.1 GCA_025456495.1 Bryobacterales bacterium
TCGACATCGCAGAGAGAGACGACCTCGACGGGCGCCACCTGAATGAGACGGAGCAGATCCGCCTTGCCATACCAACCCGAGCCAATCAGCCCGACACGCTTGGGCTTTGCGCCCAGCAGGTCCTGCGCCCATGCGAGGCGGGAACCGGCGAACATGGCGGTTCCGTTCATGAAGAACTGGCGGCGATTCATCTGGTGCAATACCCTCCCATTGGCAGGCAAACGGACCTCGGCGCGACCACCGGGCATCCCGTCATCTTATCGCGACCCCGATTTGCTGGTGGTGGACCTGGGACGCAGCCGTGTTGCACCCGATGATTGCGGGCCATATGCTGACATCATCTGATTCTTTTGACGCAGGAGCCAAAGCCGAATGAAGCGCCGCGACCTTTTCCGTTCCAGTGTTGGCCTGGCCACGTATTCGCTGTATGTGAACGCCCAAGGGGTGTCCGCCGGGGACACCGCGCCGCGTCCACTGGAGGCGCAACAGATTGTGGAGCGGATCCATCCGCTGTCAGCGGGGGACCGGGCGCTGGCCGCGACCGAGCCGCATATGCGGCTGGTGGATTTGCAGTGCGATGTCTTCGTTGCGGGAGGCGGACCCGCCGGCGTACATGCCGCAATCGCCGCCGCACGGCATGGGGCAAAGGTGATTCTGGCGCAGGACCGGTCGCGGCTGGGTGGCAATTCCTCCAGCGAAGTGAAGATGCACATTGTGGGGGCGAACTCGCACAAGGGGCGGCCCGGATGGCGCGAGGGCGGCATTCTGGAGGAACTGCGGCTGGACGATGCGGTGAACAACCCACAACGCTGCTGGGAGTTGTGGGACCTGCTGCTGTACGACAAGTGCGTGTCAGAACCAAACATCACCCTGCTGCTGGATGCGACGTTGTATTCGGCCGAAACCAAGGGCGGCCAGATTCAACGGGTGATGGTGCGATGCGACAAGACGGAGCACCTGTACCGCATTGCCGCCAGGATGTTCCTGGACTGCACGGGAGACAGTCGCCTGGGCCTGGAGGCCGGGGCGGAAACGCGGTATGGACGCGAGGCCAAAAGCGAGTTGGGGGAAAGCCTGGCCCCCGAGAAAGCGGATGGCGAGACGATGGGCAACAGCATCCTGTTTACGTCGAAGCTTCACGACAAGCCCATGCCCTTTGCGCCGCCGAAGTGGGCGCGCAAGGTCTCTCGCGAACACTTGAAGCACCGTGGCACGGACTTCTGGGAGTACGGATATTGGTGGATCGAGTGGGGTGGTCATCTCAACACGATTCACGACAATGAGCGGATTCGCTTTGAACTGCTGGCCATCGTGATGGGCGTGTGGGACTACATCAAGAACAGTGGCGAGCATCCGAATTCGCGCCGGTGGGCAATGGACTGGGTGGGGATGGTTCCGGGCAAGCGCGAAAGCCGACGCTTGCAAGGAGACTACCTGCTGAAGCAGCAGGACCTGGAGAGTGGCGGGCACTTTGAGGATGCGGTGTGTATGGGCGGCTGGCCGATGGACGACCATCCTCCGGGCGGGTTTGACCGGGCGGATCTGGAACCGGCGCAGCAGATTCGCACCAAGGAGGTGTACAACATTCCCTACCGTTGTCTGTACAGCAGGAACATCGGCAACCTGATGATGGCGGGGCGGAACATCAGCGCCTCCCATGTGGCGTTTTCCTCGACACGGGTGATGGCCACCTGCGCCGTGCTGGGACAGGCAGCGGGGACGGCGGCCGCGCGGTGCGTCCAGCAAGGATTGCTGCCACGGGAACTGGGCGCCAGCCCCGTGCAGTTGTCGCGTTTACAACAGGACCTGCTGCGTGACGACCAGAGCATCCAACGCCTCAGCAACCAGGACCCGCTGGACCATGCGCGCGGGGCGCAGGTGCGGGCCTGCGCCGAGGAGGAAGGACGCGAGGCGAGGAAGATTCTGAATGGAATGGTGCGCGACATTCCAAAGGGCGAGCGGAACCACTGGGCGGCGACGATGGGCGAGCAGCCAACGTGGATTGAACTTGCGTGGGACCAGCCGCGAACCGTGGGATGGGTGCAGGTAACCTTTGATACCGGCTTTGAACGAGAGCTGACGCTGACTTCCAACGACCGCATGACCCGCACGATCGTTCGTGCGCCGCAGCCGGAAACAGTCCGCGACTATGAGTTGCAGGTGCGTGCGCCCGGCTCAACGGTCTATGAAACGGTGGCCACGGTCACCGGGAATCATCAGCGGCTGAACCGGATCGCGTTTCCCGCGCGACCCGTGGACTGCCTGCGCCTGGTGGTGCGGAAGACCAACGGCGATCCTCTGGCCCGTGTCTTTGAAGTGCGCGCTTACACGCAGGATCCGGTATTGGCAGGCTAGCCGTGGGTTGCGGCGGAGGAGGGGCGGTGGAAGAGGTAATGCGGGTTACCATCAGCATCCAGAAGCTGCTGCGCACGGACGCCGAAGACTGCCTCAAGGACCGCGGGAGGCACGGTGGCGGCATCCTGTGCGGGAAGGGCCACACGGCCTTCACTTAGCAGCAACAAGGACTTTGCGAAACGGAGTCCGCTGTTGAGGTCGTGCGTCGCCATGGCGATTGCGCAACCCTGGGCGGCCAGATCGCGGGCGAGCTGGAAGATGCCCAAGGCATGAGCAAGATCGAGGCTGGCGGTAGGCTCATCCAGCAGAATGCAGCGAGGCTGGGCAGCCAGGCAGCGGGCAATCATGACGCGCTGACGTTCGCCTCCGGAAAGGGTGTTCACGGTGCGGTGTCGGAGGTGGATGACATCGCAGAGGGACATGGCTTCGTCCACCGCATGACGATCCGCCCGGGTTTCGGAGGCGAAGCGACGGACGTGAGGATGCCGGCCCATGGCGACGATTTCGCGCACGGTGAAGCCGAAGTCCATGCGGGTATCCTGAGGCACGTAGGAGAGGAGCCTGGCAACATCCTTGCGGTGGCTGGCGGAAAGGGGTTTGCCGTCTAACAGCAATTCGCCACTGGCGGCGGGCCAGATGCCGGCAAGGGCGCGCAGCAAGGTGCTTTTCCCGCTGCCGTTAGGGCCGGCGATCACCAGGAAATCTGCGGGCTGCAGGGAAAGACTCACGTGGTGCAGCAGGGTACAAGCGCCGCGCGCCACGCAGAGGTTGCGGGCCTGAAGCAGGGGGTTCATGCGCTTACCTCGCGATAGCGGCGCAGCAGAAGCCAAATGAACATGGGACCGCCAACAAGGGCTGTGACCACGCCCAGGCGCAGTTCAGTGGGAGGATGCACGACGCGCGCGAGCAGGTCGCAGAGCACCAGGAACGTGGCTCCACCCAAGGCGCTGGCGGGGAGCAAGGTACGGGAGGAAGGACCCAGCAGCATGCGCACGGCATGCGGGGCCACCAGCCCGACAAAGGCCACTGAGCCCGCCACGGCCACGCTAGCGCCAGTAAGCAGAGCGGCAAGGAAGATGAACATGCGCTTGTCGCTTTCGACGTCCACGCCGAAGGCTGCGGCGACATCCTCGCCCTGCTGGAGCAGGTCCAATTCGCGGGCATGCAGGAGGGCGAAGACTGCGCCCAAGGCGACCAGGGGAGCGCAAAGCCAGACGTGCGTCCAGGTGCGCGCCTCCAGACCGCCCATCATCCAGAAGACGATCTCCTGAGCCACCTGCCAGTTCATGATGTTGAGGGAAATGAGCAGGCTGGAGACCGCCGAGAGCAGCGAACTGACGGCGATGCCGGCCAGCAGCAAGGTGGACACGGGAGTGATGCCAGCGCGCGTAGCCATGGCATAGACCAGCAGGAGGGAGAGCAGCGAGCCGGCGATGGCGCAGACAGGAAGGGTGATGACGGTGGTCGCGCTCCATCCGGCGACAAAGGCAAGGACAGCCCCGAAGACGGCGCCGGCGCCCGCGCCAGCAAGCCCGGGCTCAGCGAGAGGATTGCGGAAGAGCCCTTGCATGATGGCGCCGGCGAGGGCGAGACCGGCGCCCACGAGCGCGGCCACGAGGGCGCGCGGAAGGCGAATCATCCAGACGATGACAGCGTCTGCGTTGGAGATGCCCTCCGTACTGATCCAGCCCTCTGGCAACAACCGTGCGAGCAGCACCCGGAGGATGGTTTCCCAGGGGAGTTCCGTGCTTCCGATGCCGACGGCGACCAGCAGGCTGACGCCCAGCAAGGGAAGCGTGACGAGATAGAACAATCCCCAGCGCAAAGTGCTATTGGCCATACAGCACGCTGGGAAGCGCCTCCAGGAAGCGGCGGGTGTAGGGCGACATGGGCATGTAGACGCGGGCGTCCAAGACGACCACACGACCCTGGCGAACCGCCTGGGTGAGGGCGATGGCGGGATCGTTCAGAACCCGACTACGTACCTGTTCTTCCTTGCCCTGCTCAGCGGCAAGGAGAATCCATTCCGGATCCCAGCGCAGAATCTGTTCGGTGCTGACGGCGGAGTAGCCCACCAAGCCACCTTCGGCGGCGACATTGATGGCGCCCACGGTGGTGACGACATCGTGAAAGACGGTGTTGCGACCATAGCTGAAGGTTCCGCCCAAACCCAGCACCCGCGGGGGTGGGATGTGGGGCGGTCGGCTGGCGCGGGCTTTTTCGAGAGTGTCCAGAAATTGCTGGTGCGCGCGCTCGGCCTGGGCATCGGCTCCGGTGAGGTAGCCCACATGCAGGATGGTGTCCGCGATCTGCCGCAGCGATGTAAAGGTGGTGGAGAGGCGATAGACGGGGATGCCGGTAGAGCGCAGGACGGCGGTCATGTCGGCGCGTGCGGAGCTGGAAACCAGCACCAGTTCCGGGTTGGCGGCGACCACGCGCTCAGGGTCAGACGAGACGACGGGACGGTGCCGCACGACGGCATCGTGGACATTGCTAACGCCCGGCAAATAGGCGGTGGCGCTGACGCCCGCAATCTGTTCCGGGGGTAACAGGGAGTAAAGGAACTCATCGATTGACCAGAACTGGGAAACCACGCGGCGGGGGGGCCGCGACAGGACAACGGCATCCCCATCCAGGTCGTTGAAGGTGCGCGGCCATTGCGCGGAGGGCCGCTGGAAGGGCGGGGGTCCGTCAACGTCCTGCCGGGTGGCCCTCACGATCCCCGCCGTGGGCGTGAGCAGGGCCATGAGCGTCAACACAACGGCGGTGGCAAAGAGGAGGGTGAACGGGGCGCGACCCGCCTTCGTGAATGCGCGACCGGTCATGACTGCGACTCCAAGCGCGCGGCGCGGGGCGGATGCCACGGGCGAACGCTGTCGTGGAGGGCCAGGCACGGAGGCATTGGGACGAGAAGCTGAAAGGACGCCATCCGCTATCCTTGCCGCGCCCGCGAGGGGACGAGAGGGAATCGGGCGGGTGTGGACGATCGGGGTGTGCGGGGAGGAGTGTTGGTCATACGCATCCTTTCCGTGCTCCGCAGAAAGTCAGCCCAAGCGCCTCAGGTAGGTCTCCTGGCTGAGAGGTTGCGCGGCTGGGGATTACCAGCAACGCAGGCCGCTTCGCCTTCCCTGAAGGACTGGCCTTCAAGTGGCTTGGGGAAGCAGCCGCCTCCATCACAGTGGCGGGACCGCGCCGGATTCACACCGGCTTCCCTGTTATGCCCAAATGGGGCACCCGAGGACACTTCAACGTAACATGGGGCCGGAAGAGGGTCAAGCAGGGCGAGCTGGCCAGGCTAACCGGACAGGGGCAGCGCAGGTACAGGCGAGCGGGGGCGGGGCGTGCGTTAGGCCTCAGCTCTGCCCGCCATCCCACACTCGGCATGCACGGCCTTCACCGCTTTATCCACGTCATCGCGGCGCACCACCATCGAGATGGTGAGTTCACTGGCGCCCTGGCTGATGGCGA
>JALOKO010000272.1 GCA_025456495.1 Bryobacterales bacterium
CGTCCTCTATCTTCACCTTGGTAAACTGCACCAGATCGCCACTGCGCGCGGCGACCCCGGACTTGTTGTTGGCGGCGTCCCACACTGCCTGGTCATAGCGGCCATCGTCGGCAATCTCCAGCGGCTTTTTCGAGCGGGGGATCAGAATCCTCGAGGTGGCGTACTCCGACATCAACCCGCGCAGCAACCCCACCTTGTCCTCGGGACGCAGCCGCTTGGGGTTATCGGCAGCCAACGGGATGCATGCCGCCACAAGCAGCAGGGCGAGTACGGGCAATACGCGGATGTGAGCAGCCATGGCAGGGCTCCTGGAACCGGATCTCGAAGTGGTTGGTTAGACGCTGCGTAACCGTGGCCAGCGCCAAAGCAATAGCACCATCAGCGGCATCGCCAAGGTGCAGACGATTCCCGACTCCGGGCCGTACGCGCCTCCCGCCCAAAAGGCATCCGCGCTTTGCAGGCGGATCCCGGACACCTCCAGTGTAAACCCGCTGAGTTCCACACCCAGCAGGGGCAGCGTCCAGTTCCAGGCGGTATGCAAACCAATGGGGAGCCAGAGATCGCGGCTGCGCAGGCAGGCCACGCCAAACACTACGCCCCACAGCATCGTATTCAGCAACGCCAGCCAGGTGACCGACAAGTTGCCCCCATGCGCCCACGCAAACAGCGCGCTTGTCACTATGACGCTGACCACCGGGCCAAAGGTTTCCCGCAGCCGCTGGAACACCAGACCCCGAAACAGGATCTCTTCCCCAATCGCGCTAAACAGGATCAGCACAAAGAACAGCGGAAGGGAATCCCAGGCAATGGGCCTATCCGCGGATTGCCAGGCGGCCTTCCCCAGCAGCACGGGCATCGCAGTCACCGCCGCGCCCGCCCCCGCACCCAATCCAATCCCCAGCACCAGATTGCGCTGGGTACGTTCGTTCCAATGCAAGCCTACGGAAAGGACAGATCGCCCTCGATGGAACATGCGCAGTGCGATCGCCGTCGCTGCCAACGACCCCAGGAACACCGACAACGCCGAGATCAGCAGCAGGTTCGGGACAAGCGCGTAGAAACTGGTGATCAGCAGCGAAGCCACCAGGAACAGGAAGCCGAACACAAGGATTTCCAGGATCGCGCGCATCGTGGGAGGCACGACGGGCGGAGGTGGACTCGCCTCCTCCAGGGCCTCGGCAGTCGCGTCGCCCGGTCGATCACCGGGAGGCATCTCGGGCATGCTCGTTTTTGGGCTTGTGGGATCCACGGGCTGTGCTTCCATGATTTCAGAGCCGTGCTGGATTCGCCACCCGGTTCCTTGACTCGCGGTTTCCTGCCCGCCATGCGTTCTCCAGACCGCAGAGGGGAACGCGATGCAACCGATACCGCCCCACATCGCGGCAGGCCCAGCTAGTGCGTGGAATCCACCGCGAGCCCGGATGGCGCGGTGGATGGGTGCGCGGCGGAATCCACAGCGTTCGACGCTCTTGAGACACGCGCAATGGCATCGAACAGTCCGGCTGGCCCGAAGGGCTTCACCACGTAGCCGTCCATTCCCACGTCCATGCACTGCTTGCGGCACTGGAACAGCCCATTGGCGGTGACGGCGATGATAGGAATTCTGGCGCCGGTACCCTGCTCGCTCTCACGGATCAGACGCGTGGCCTCAATGCCATCCATAACAGGCATCTGGATGTCCATCAGGATAAGGTCAAAGTGTTCCGCCTTCACCGCTTCCACCGCTGCCTGGCCGTTGACCACCGCCATCACATGCAGCCCCTTGGTCTTCAGAATCCGCTCCAGAAGGGTCTGATTGACGGGGTTGTCTTCAGCAATCAGCACCTTCCGGAAAGGAAGCGTCGCTGGCGATGGTGGCGTGGATGCCCCATCCGCGCCCGTCCCCGAGGAACCCGTTCCTGCCGAACCCGCCCCCCCGGAACCCGTCCCCGCGATGCCCGACCCCGCCGCGCGTGCTCCCTCCGATCCTGGAACGCCAGCCGGCGTCACTGCAGCAGCCGACGATACTGCTGCAGCCGACGAAACTGATGCAGCTGATTCGGTCGCACCCGACAACGCCGCGTCACCCTGCCCGGCCGCCGTCGCGGCGGGTAGCACGGTCAAGGGCAGTTCCACCGCGAAGCGGCTTCCGCGCCCCACCTCGCTGTGAACAGTGACTTCCCCGCCAAAGGCATCCACCAGGTTCTTCACGATGGCCAGACCCAACCCGGCCCCTCCGTGGCGACGCTGCAAGCTACCGTCCACTTGCCGGAACGGCTCAAAAATCAGCGGCAGTTGGTCTTGCGCAATGCCAATGCCCTCATCGGCCACCACAAACACCACCCGATGCAGCGACGGGTCCTTGCCACGGATGCTGAAGATTTCAATGGTAATCGATCCACTGTCGGTGAACTTGACGGCGTTGCTGATCAGGTTCTGCAGAATCTGCCGGACGCGGTGCGCGTCGGCAAGCACCCGGGCGGGTAGTGTGGGCGCCAGCTTCAGTTGCAATCGCAGCCCTTTGCGCTGCACTTCGAAACGGACACTGCGCGCCGCCTGGTCGGCGATGGCCCCCAGGTTGCACTCTCCGGGGCGCAGCACAGCCTCACCCGACTCAATCGCCGCGAAGTCCAACAGGTCTTCGATGATGTCCACCAGCGTCTTCCCGGAGGCCTGCACCGTCTGCAAGTGCTCCCGCTGCTCGTCGCTCAACTCCGTATTCAGAATCAGGCTGGTGAAGCCCAGAATTCCGTTCAGCGGTGTGCGCATCTCATGGGAAACGTTGGCGAGGATCTGATCCTTAAAGCGGCTTGCAGCTTCCGCCCGCTGTCGCTGTTCGTCAAGTTCGCGGGTGCGGTCGCTGACGGCGTCTTCCAGTTGGCGCTGACGCTCGAGCATCCGGTGGTATCTCCACCGCCAGAAGCCACGAGCCAACGCAAGCGCCAGCCACAGGAAAGTGGCAATCGCCCACCATTGCCGCCACCAGGGTGTGGGCACCACAAGCGAAAGTGAGGCAATCGGACTCCACGGTCCCCCCGCCTCCCGTGCCGAAACCTGAAACGTATGCAGGCCCGGCTCCACCCGACTGAAGTTCACCTCCCGTTCCTGCGACTCCACCCACGGCGTCTCCTCGCCCAGGCGATAGCGAAAGCGGATGAGTTCCTGGTTTGAGAAGCGCGGTGCCGCAAAGGCCACGCGAAACTGCGACGCAGCCTGGACCAGTGTGCCTTCCGCCACTGGCGCGATCGCGTTTGTCCCCGTGCCCACGCCGAGAATGGCCGCCGTTAGTGGAGTGTGCCGGAACTCCGCGGGAGGTTGGAACCGGGCCAGCCCTCGTGCGGTCCCGATCCAAAGTTCGCCGTCGACGCCCAGGCTGATCCCATCCACGCTGATGTCGTTCCAGATCAGGCCATCACCCTGGGTGAAGGCGAACCACTCGCGGTCCGACAGCACGCTCAATCCGCGTTCGGTGCCCGCATACAAGCGGCCCGCGGAGTCAGTCCGCAGTGCGAACACCTTGTCCGAGAGCAGGCCATCTTCCTGGCTGAAGTGCGCTACGGTCCGGTTGCCGGACTGGCCGCGGATTTCCGACAGTCCGCGGGGCAGCCGGTAATTCGCCCAAATCGCCCCGGACGGATGCGCGACCGCCGCAAAGACGTCGTTGCTAAGCAGCCCGTCTGCGGTGGTGACCACCTCCACATTCCCGTCCTTGAGGATCAGCAGGCCTTTCCGTGTGCCCGCCAGCAGAGAGCCGTCGGGGCTGGCCGTCAACGAGTAGGCCATGGCATTGCCCAGGATGTCTACGGCCATCCGTTCAAACCGCCACCCGGCTTCATCCGGGGTCAGGCGCCCGATCCCCTGGGAATGCGCGATCCACAGTGACCCCCGGTGCCAGAGTAAGGAGCACACCATCTGGATCGCGACGCCGTTCTCAGCCGAAAAGGCCTGCGACTGACTGCTGCCAGGCGACCAACGGTAAATGCGACCCGCTTCGTTCGAAAACCACAGCTCGCCCTGCGCCCCGGCGCTAAGCCCATAGATGACGTTGCGCCTGGGGATGGACGCAGGCAGCGCCGCATCCTGAAACGGAGCATGCGGCCCAGGTCGGGTCGCCAGCCCCCGGTTCGTGGCCACCCAACTGCTGCCATCGCGCAGGTGTACCACGCGGGATACGGTCTGGCCGGGCAACCCGTCCAGTGCATCCCAACCGCTCCAGGAATCAGGACCCAGCCACTGCGTGAGACCCGAGCCGGAAGTCCCAATCCAGAGCATCCCCATGCGATCCCGCAAGAAGCAGAATGCCAGATCCGAAGGGAAGCCCCGCGTGCGATCCATTGCCTGGATCCCATCCCCCCGCTGAACGGTGAAGCCTTCGTCGGCCGGAACGAACAGGCTGCCATCGGCATGGACGTAGAGCTGGCCCTGGCCCGCATACGGGATCGGCAGCAATTCAGGACGGGGAAGGCCGCGCGTGATTCGATACACTTCCCGTTGGAAGGTCCCTGCCAGCCAGGCGCCAGTGGCATCCTGCGCAAGGCTCATCCAGTTCCTCTCCGGGACGGTGGTCCACCAGACGGGCATTCCCGACAGCGGGTCCATGCACAGAAACCGGTTGTCCTCGTGGGTGAAGTAACAGAGGTTGCCCTGGGGGTCCACACCCAGTGGGCTCACCAGAGAGGGCCGGTCAGAGTCCCCCTTCACCAGTAGCCTTGTTCGCCAAGGAGCCGGCGGCAGCACATCCCTGTCTACCGCGCTCACGGATCGTTCGGCCGGTTCCACCACGAACACGCCACGCGGTGTGGAAACATACACGGCGCCGCCTGGACCCTTGGCCAGCGGGCTCCCGCTGGCGGGCGACAGGCGCAACCAGTCCGAAGCCGGAAGCACCACCTGAAACCCCGCACCCATGTACCGGCTGATTCCGGCGCTTGTGGATACCCAAATGGCCCCGTCGTCTGCTTCCAGGATCTGCGTCACCCAGTCGCCAGCCAGACCGTCCTCGGAGGTAAAGCGGCGAAAATTGCGCCCGTCAAAGCGAAAGAGACCAGTATGGGTGGCCACCCAAAGGAACCCCGCGCGGTCTTGCAGCAGATCGCGGACGACAAGGTCGTTCAGCCCATAGGTCTGTTCGAGGACACGGAATCGCTGCGGGGCCGCATGCAGCGGAACCGCAATCCACAGCAGAAGGGCGCACAGCAAGGCTCCGCCAAGCCATCCGCTGCGCCCCACCGCGGCGGCGATTGTCACGGGTGATCGCTTCCAGGCGCCAACGGTGGAAGTGGGAAAGCGCAACCTCACAATGCCTTATCGGCGTTTGCCCGGATCTTCTTGAAGCAGACGCTTCCACCGGCAGCAGGCCCGGCTTTGGAGGCAGCAGTTCAGCGATTGGGAACCAGCCCAGGCATTGGGAACCAGCCCAGGCATTGGGGAAGCTGGTGGGGAGAGGATGTCGCCGCGTGGGTGGGGAAGTGACCGCCGGTCCCCACTGGAACCCTAACCCAACTTTGCCAGACGCGTGTCATCCGCGCCAAACACCGCGCGTTGCGGTTTCTTCGGGGTCGCCGCGGGCAATCGCAAATCGCCTAGGCGCTTCACCTGGTCAGTGACGCAAACCAGAAACATCGGCTGCATTGCGCCCTTCAGGATGTCGATGATCTGTTCCTGGTTGCGCTCAAGGTACACAGATTTGCCGTCGGTAAGCAGGTGCAAATCAGACTCTCCGGCCAGCACCTCCCGCAGGCGGGCGCCCAACTCCCGTTGCAGATATTCCAGCACGCGCCGGATCTTCTGCAACGAAAAGCCCTTCCGGCGCAACTCCGCAATCAGGCTGATCTC
>JALOKO010000273.1 GCA_025456495.1 Bryobacterales bacterium
AACAGGCCCAGGACCGGCGGAAGGCCCATCAACTGCGCCATCGCCAGACCGTAGGGAAGCGCGATGAGCGCGGCGATAAGACCACCAAACGCGTCGCCCTGGAATTGCTGCCAGCCGTAACCGCGTAGGGGGAGCTTCAAGACAAGATTCCTTTCACTGAACGGTGCGGAGGGCGGAGCACGGAGGGCAACGATGTGCCCTCCGTGCCAATTGAGAGCGAATGCCTAGCCCATCACCTTGGGCAGGGCTTCCTTGAACTTGGCCATTTCTTCCTTGGTACCCACGGAGATCCGGCTGAGGGTGGGCATGGCAGGCCATGCGCGTCCCACATAGATCTTGTGCGAGGCCATCTTGGCGGCAAAGTCCTTCGCGGGCATCTTTACGTCCAGCATGAACTTGTTGCTGACGGACGGGATGTAGCTGTATCCCTTCTTGTCGAGGAAGTTGAAGACATCCTCGCGGACGTTGCGAATGATCTCGCGACGCTCAGGAACCAGCTTGGCGTTCTTGATGGACACATGCGCACCCACCATGGCGGTAACAGGCAGGGCGCCGGAGTTCCACTTGGTGAACTTCGCCAGCAGGTCAGGACGCGCCATGGCAAAGCCCGCGCGCAGACCAGCCATGCCGTAGAGCTTGGAGAAAGTGCGCAGGATGACGACGTTCTTGTCGGCGGCCACGAGGGGACTGCCGAAGGGAATGTCGGCCAGGTGAATGTAGGCTTCGTCCAGAACCAGGATCTGGTCGGCCTTCAGCTTGCCCACCAGCCACTCAATCTCGTTCATGGGGGTGACAGTACCCGACGGGTTGTTGGGGTTGCAGATGTAGTAGACGCCCGCGTTGGGGTCCTTCTCATACATCGCCTTCACATCGTGCTTGTAGCCGGCGTCCTTCATGAGGGGCACCAGGTGATACTTGGCGCCAACGGTCTGGGCAGCGCGATAGGCGGCCTCATAGCCGGGGTCGGCGGTGACAAGGCTCTTTTCCGGGCTGGTGTAGGCCATCACCACGTGGTGCAGAGGCAGGCTGCTGCCGCCGTAGGGACGCACATAGTCGGGCTTCACGCCTTCCTGCTCGGCAATGGTCTTTACGAAGTCAAAGGTCTCTTCGTAGAGATAACGGCCGGCCAGGGGGGTGAACTTGTGCATGATTTCCAGGGCTTCAGCCGAGGGTCCCAGCGGGTTCTCATTGGCATTGATCTTGATGGCATCAGCGGGGATCCTGCCGATGGAAGACAACTGCGCCAAGGCGGCTTCATTCAGGATGGGAAGCGCGGAGGCGGCGCCCACCACGGACGCGATGCGTCCGAAAGACCGACGGGAGAAGCTCGTCTTGAGCGCCTGCCGGACCTGTTCATTTGAGTTCATGTTCATTCGAGTTCCCCAAAGTTTCCTTGATTTCCCAGATACTCGGAAACCCCGCGGCCTGGACCGCGGGGTTTCCGTTTCGTTGTAGTTTCAGACTACCCGGTTTGGCCCTTCGTTAGAAGAAGAAGCGGACACCGAGTTGCACCAGCCGCGGGAAGTTGATCTGCGACGTGATTTGGCCGAAGGCGCCAGCACCGAAGTTGGTGTTCGGGCTGCCGAACTGCGGGGTATTGGTCGCATTGAGCGCTTCCGCCCGGAACTGAGCTTTGTACTTCTCCGCGAAGGTGAAGGTCTTGAAGATGGAGGCGTCCCAGCTGTGGATGCCAGGCCCGCGGTAGCTGATCTGCCGGCTGATGTTGCCGAAGGTGCCGCGCGGGGCCAGGCTGAAGGCAGCCGGGTTGATGTAGTTGGTGAGGCGGTCGCCGATGGGACCTTCCGTGGCGGGCGAAGTGCCGGTGGCATTCGGCCGCTGGGAGAGGGCGCCGTAGACGCTGTTCTGGTTCACCTGCTGGCGCACGTTGAGCGGGAAGCCGGACTGCCAGATCTGGACCGCGTTGATGGACCAGCCACCAATGACGGCATCCAGGAAGGCATTGTTGTTGGCGAAGGCGCGACCCTTGCCGAAAGGCAGTTCGTAGGTGAACGCGTTCGACCAGCGATGCGGAGTGTTTACGCCCGACAGCGCAAATTCGCTGTCGATATCGTAGCTGTTCTGGAAGCCCGAAACCAAGCTGTTCAACGAGCTACCCACCGCGCCGACCCCATTATCCGTGAATTGCGACATGGTGTAGGTGCTGACGAAGTTAATGCCGTTGCTCATGCGCTTCTGGGCCTTGATCACCAGCGAGTCGTAGCGCGACTGGCTGAGCGAATTGATGCTGGGCTGCAGAGAGGCGAACTGGTTGAAGGGTGACAGGAGCTGGGCGCGGGTGATGGTGCGCTGGCCGATGAAGCCCGGCGCTCCCGCCAGGAAGTAGGGGTTTGCCACCGTGCTCAACAGCGGAGCGCCCTGCGCGTAGAAGCTGGGTTCCAACTGGTTGATGTTCACTGCGCTACCCGCGGTGAGGTTGCGGCCGATGCTGCCCACGTAGCCAGCCACCAAGGCGACGCCCCAGCCGATTTCGCGCTGGATGTCGAAGGAGTACTGGTGGACGTAAGGAGCCCGCATGCCGTTGTCAATGAAAGATGAGCCCTGGCCGATGCCGGACAAAAGACCGTTCGCCGCCTGCACTGGCTGTAGCACGCCGCTGGGGAAGGGGTTGTTGAAGCTGACGCCAGGGGTGGCGCCGCCGTCCGCGCTGCCTTGCAGCGGGGTGGTTTGCGACCAGCCCAGAGTAGCCTGTAAGCCGTAGGCAACCGGCGCCCAGAAGAGGCCGTAGCCGCCACGCAGAGTGGTTTTGTCGTTGAGCTTCACTGCCGCACCAAACCGGGGGCTGAGTTTCAGCGGGTTCAGATTCCCCGTCTGGTTGGGATAGCCATTGCGGCCGGCATACATCAGAGCGCCACGCGGGGTGGTGGGCACCGCCGGATTGGTGATCTCAATCGGACTGATCGCGTTACGATCAAAACCAACAATCACCGCGTCGGTGGGCGACCGCAAGCCGGTCTCGTGCTCAATGCGAATACCAAAGTTTAGGGTTACCCGATCATTCAACCGGAAGTCGTCGTGGATGTAGCCGCCGAAGTAATCGACGAATTGCTCAATGCGCAGGGCCTGGATGCCGCTGCCAGAAGTGGGGTGACCCAGCAGCATGCTGGCGATGTCCGCGCCCGACACGTTGTCACCCTGCGTACCCGCGCGAGTGAAGGTGTCATCGAAGCTGAATTGTCCGGCGCTGTTGCCAAAGTTCAACCCGTCGTTGTTCACGCGGCGATAGTCGAATCCAGCCTTAAGGCTGTGACGGCCGAGAAACTTGGAAATGCCAACCAGGAAGTTCTTCGAGTGAAAGATCTGCTGACCTGCAGAGTTGGTGCCCAAGGCTGCCATGTTTTGGAAGCTGATGTTCGGAAAGACCGGGAACTGCACCGTGGATGCAAACCCGGAGTCAAACCCGAAGGCGCCAAGATTGAATCCTTGGCTGAACTGGCCATTTTCGTTCGGGAAGCGGTTGAACCCGTAGCGAATAGAAATCACGGTGGTCGGGTCCGGCGTGATGAGGTTGTTCAACTGGGTGGCGTTCACCTTGCGTCCCAGCGTCCACTGAGCAGGACTGGAAACGGTCCCAAACCAGTTCTCTCCGGGCTCTAGCGACTGATAGTAGAGGTAGCTGGCGCTGGCTCTCCACCACGAAGTGATCTGATGGTCCATCTTCGCCGTGAATTGGTCCGCGGTGTCGTCCAAGGAGGCGACTGCCGTGTAGTTTGGCGCTCCGAAGCGGCTGGCGACGTTGGTGGGGTTTGGGAACGTATTGGCGACGTTCTGCCCCAGCGTGTTGATGCGTCCCACGGGGATGCGATTGCCCGCGAATGGAGTACGGGTGAAGGTGCCGTTGGGCGCGATCACGGTCGTGTTGGGATCGAAAATGGTCTGCATGCCGCCCTGGATATTGCGGCTGGCGCTGAAGTCACCCACGCGCTCGGCGGCGGTAGGCAGGTTGAAGTTGTTGGTCAGGGAGGAAACCTGGTTATAGCCTTCGTAGCCCAGCCAGAAGAAGGTTTTGTTCTTGCCGTCGTAAACTTTGGGAATCCAGATAGGGCCGCCGATGGAGGCGCCGAAGTTATCCCATTTGGTGTCCGGACGTCCAACACCCGCGCGATTGTTGAAGAAGGGGTTGGCAGCCATGTTCTTGCGACGCATGTAGCCGAAGGCGCTGCCGTGGAACTCGTTGGAACCCGACTTCATGAAGGTGTTGAAGGTCCCGCCACCGGTCCGGCCCATTTCGGCGTCGTAGGTGTTGGCCTGGATCTTCACTTCCTCCACGGACTCGATGGTGGGAATGATCACCGCGCGATTGATGCTGTCCGTGATCGGCACACCATCGATGAGGTAGTTGTTGCCACGCACCGGGCCGCCAGCGATGGAAATCTGAGAGGAACCGCTTTGATCCTGCATCCGGTTGAAGTTGGGGTTGCCCACCTGGACGATGTTTGAGGAGATCTTGGACATCATGAAGGGGTTGCGGCCCATGTTGGGCAGGTCAACCAGTTTCTGGCGGTCAACCGTCTGACCGGTGGAGGCGTTGGAGGTTTCGATGAGCGGAACCTCTTCGGTGACCTGAATGCTCTCGGTAACGTCACCCACTTCCATGGATACGTCAACCGTCAGGAACTCCTGGGTGCCGATGCGCGCGGTGCGTTCCAGCTTCTTGAAGCCGGGGAACTCCACCACAATCTTGTAATCAGCGGGTTCCACCGCGTTGAACACATACTCACCGCCATCATTGGTGACGGTGTTGCGGGCGACATTGGTGCCCACATCCACAAGGGCAACCTTCGCGCCGGGGATGGTCGCGCCGCCCGCATCCTTGACGGCTCCGCGGAGACCGCCGCGATAGGACTGCGCAAATACGCTGAGAGAGAGAACGAATAGCATCAACGCCAAGCTTCCGAGTTGCCGGAAGGCCGAAGGACGTTGGCCCCAAAGTCTTGGTGATACCAAGAGACACCTCCTGTGTAATCTGCTTGAATCCATCCGAAACACAAAGCCCTGAAGCTGGCTTGGTGTGCCGGAGTTCTGGTTTTCGGGGGTTTGGAGGCTCTTGACAGGGAGCAGCGGAGAGCGCGCGGAACAGGCCACGCATCCGTGAAAACCACCGCGTTTCCTTCCCGAAGCGTGGGGGAAGGGAGACCCAGTGCGGTGATCTACCCACCTAGCGTACGGCAGTTATTGCCATTCGACAAGATGAAATTGCCGATTCGTAACATTCGGAATCTTTATAGAGTCCGTTTTCAAGCAATCCGTCGGCCATGCCCACTTCCAGAAATGGAAGATGGAAGGAATCCAGCCTCGAAACGGGGAGGCTGGATCGACCAGTAGGGGCACCAGTCGCTCAGCAGGTTACACTGCCCTTCCGGTACATGGGAACGCCACGGCCGTTCGTCGTGCGAACAGGCAATGGAATCTCATGCGGCCGAATGGACCAGCTCCTCAACTTGCTTCAGGGAGAAACTGGTCCACTCAGTCGCTTGCAGAGAATGCTTCAAGTGCAGGAGAACCCCCGTCGCAGAAGGCCACGGGCAAGTGGCTGAGCGTGGACTACCCGCAACTACCTACGAACAGCGGGGAATGCCCCAAAAGAACAAGGATGAATCAACGGGGAAAAATAGCGCAGCGGTGCGCTCGAGGGTGGGACGTGCAGCCCGATTCGTACTCTCTTGAAGGTATCCCGATTTCCATAGAATGGGTAGCCCCTCGGAAAGGAAAGCGCTGATCGCAAATTTTGATGCAGGCCATCGAATGCGAAAGCAGCCGCGGCGGGACACGTAGGATTTCACGTGTCGAG
>JALOKO010000274.1 GCA_025456495.1 Bryobacterales bacterium
TGCCCATGGAACTCACTACGCCCATCTTTGCTGGAGGCAAAGCCACCGGTGCGTGGTTCAATTTGCCCGCGTTCATCGTGCTGATGGTGCTTACCTGGCTGTTGGTGCGCGGAGTGCGAGAAAGCGCGCGTACCAACAACATCATGGTGCTGGTGAAGGTGGGCGCCGTTCTGGTGTTCGTGTTCGGGGCGGCCAGCGCAGTGGATGTCAGTAACTGGACCCCGTACATGCCCAACGGCATGACCGGCGTGATCACTGGCGCCGCCATAGTCTTCTTCACGTATATCGGCTTCGACAGCGTTTCCACGGCGGCTGAAGAAACGCGCAATCCGCAGCGCGACATGCCCATCGGCATCATCGGCACGCTGCTGATCTGTACGGTGCTCTACGTGGCGGTGGCCATCGTGCTCACCGGAATTGTGGACTGGCGTTCGCTCTCCAATGCCGCCCCCGTGGCCACTGCCCTCAAGGAAATTGGACGGGACAACATCCGCCGCATCGTGGGCGTGGGCGCGCTGATTGGGATGATTTCCTCGTTGCTGGTCTTCCAGTATGGCCAGGCCCGTGTCTGGTTTGCGATGTCTCGCGACCGCCTGATGCCGAAGAGCTTTTCCAAAGTACACCCCAAGTACAAGACACCCTACATCAGCACCTGGGTGGCGGGCCTCGCGGTGGGTATTCCGGCGGGAATCTGGGACATTGGTACGTTTGCTGACCTGTCCAACATCGGCACGCTGTTCGCGTTCATGCTGGTGTCCGCCGGGGTGTTGGTGCTGCGCAAACGGGATCCGGATCGACCCCGCCGCTTCCGTGTTCCCCTGGTGCCCTTTCTGCCCATCCTGTCCATCCTGTCCTGCATCGTGCTGATGACCGGACTGCCACTGGAGGCATGGGTGCGCTTTGTCGTCTGGCTGGCCATTGGACTGGTGATCTATTTCGCTTTCGGCCGTTACCGCAGCGCGCTGAACCAGCCGACGGAATAGACACCGCGCCCAGCAGGGAAAACCCATTGCGAAGGACCCTCGTAAGGGAGCCTAGCCATTGCTTCCCGAACGGGCGTATGATATGCGAGTCACTCATGAGGCTTGCGTTTGAAACCATCCACGGCATTTCAGTTCCAGCGGTAACCGCCGCTCGCATGCAGGAGATCTGTCGTGTCGCCTGTCAGGATGCGGGCCTCCTATGCCCGCAGGTGGTAGAGAACGCGGGACGCAGTCTGGCATCCACGGCCATTCGCATGCTGGGTAGCCATTGGATGGAATCGCGCATTCTGGTGCTGGCCGGCCAACTCAACGGCGCGGCGGGCATTTGCGCGGCCCGCCATTTGGCTAACCGGGGCGCCGCGGTTTCTTTGTGCCTGTCTCACCCGCGGCGGCTCTCGGAGGGCTCCACCTCTCAGCATCGCGCCTACCGCGCAACCGGCAGTTCCACGGTGAGTGCGCGCCAGTTGCCCGGGGATGACTTTGACCTGGTGGTGGACGCATTGACTGGAGCCGTGGAGGAACCGGCCCCATCCGGGGTTGTTCGCGACCTCATCCAGTGGGCCAATGACATCGGCGCGCCACTGCTGTCACTGGATGCTCCCTCCGGCGTGAACGCAAGCACCGGTGAGCATCCGGGCTCCTTCATCCGCGCCACCCAAACCATGACGCTGGGCCTACCCAAGACGGGCCTGCTTCCCCATCTCACCGGAAGCCTCACCCTGGCCGACATCGGCATTCCGTTGGGCGTGTTCAGCCGTCTGGGCATCTGCTACACACCCCCCTTCGGCGTCGACTACGTGGTGGCCTTGCGCGCGCTGCCCACTGCCTGAGTGCATGGCGGCGGAAACGAAGCGGCCCCCTTCCTGCTCCAACGGGCGCGGTGAAGGGCAGTTGCCCAAGCCATTGAGAGGATCGCCGATGAAGCCATTGCTGGATAAATCTCTGCTGCAATCCTTCCGGGTGCCCCCAGGCAAGAAAGTGAATCTGCGGAAGGATTACCCCACGCTGCTGAAGCTGCCCGACCTTGGCAAAGACGACGCCCGCGAGCTGCTGGATGAGGGCACGCGTCGCATCGCCACCCTGCAGGATAAGCTCTACGCACAGAACACCTACGCCATCCTGATGATCTTTCAGGCGCTGGACGCCGCGGGCAAGGACGGCACCATCAAGCATGTGATGTCCGGCATCAATCCGCAGGGCTGCCAGGTGTATTCCTTCAAGGCCCCATCCCCTGAGGAATTGGAATACGGCTATCTCTGGCGCAGCTTCAAGGCGCTGCCGGAGCGGGGACGCATTGGAATCTTCAACCGTTCGCACTACGAGGAAGTGCTCATCGTCCGTGTCCACCCGGAGTTCCTGGCCAAGCAGCAGATCCCCGAGTCACGCCTGGGCAAGGGCATCTGGAAGCAACGCTTCGAGGAGATCAATGCCTTTGAGAAGTACCTGGTGGCCAATGGCACCATCGTGCTGAAGTTCTTCCTTCACGTCTCAAAGGAAGAACAGAAGCGGCGCTTCCTTGAGCGCATCGATAACCCGGAAAAGAATTGGAAGTTCAGCGTGAACGACATCCGGGAACGGGCCTACTTTGACGACTACCTGGATGCCTTCGAGGATTGTTTCCGCCACACCAGCACCCCCTGGGCGCCCTGGCACGTCATACCGGCCGATTACAAGCCGCTCACCCGCGTGGCCGTAGCGGATATCCTGTGCCGTACCCTGGAGGGGCTGAAGCTGCGCTACCCCGAGGTCTCGCACGACAAGCGGGTGGAATTGCTGCAGGCGCGCGAACGCCTGCTGGAAGAGGACACGCAACGTCGGGCCCGCACCGCGACGGAATAACCTTACCGTGTGCGCGCAGGGTCCATCCCCCTCTCGCAACATTCCAATCCAGAGCGCTACCAGATGGCGGGCGCGGATTCCTTGGGCTGGGCCGGGAACAGGGCATGCAGCATGGGGCCCGCGCGGCGTCCCCATGCGCTTTCGTGGTGCGTGGCTTCCGGGTCCTCCACATAGCGCAGGTCAACTCCCTCGCGCCAGCCTTTGTTTACCAGCACCGCGCGTAGCGTACGCGTGTCCGCGATCACCTGCTGTGGGGTGTCCCCTTCCTTGCCTCCCGTGTCCAGCCACAGTTGCGGACGGTGGCTTCCACGAAAGGCCATCCCATAGCGCAGGATGACGCGCCCATCCCACCAAACCGATGGCGACATGGCGGCCAGCCTTCCGAACACACGTGGGAAGCGCAGCCCTGCGTACAGCGTCACCAGTCCGCCCAAGGAGGATCCGCCCAGCCCCGTATGCTCAGCGTCGGGCAAGGTGCGGTAGTGCGCATCCACCCAGGGCTTCACCTCTCGCAGCAGCATCTGGCAATAGCGTCGCGCCTTGCCTCCATGGCCGTGCGCCGCGCTCCGTGTGGGGGTGTACTCGTCCATGCGCGCTACCCCGGCGTTGTCGATGCCCACCAGAATCAAGGGATGTACCGCGCCCTGGCGCACCAGCAGGTCCAGCGTATGGTGCAGGTTCCAGTTCTGCCCCAGGAAGGCCGTGGAGGGATCAAACAGATTCTGGCCGTCCTGAAAGTACAGCACCGGATAGCGACGGCGTGTGTGGCGATACTCCTCCGGCAGGTAGATGCGCAGACAGCGCACGCCGGCCAGATAACGCGAGGCGAAGTCCTGCTGCACGTGCAGACGTCCCGATTGCCCGGCTGCCGCTGATCTCACCATCTACCGGTTCCCCGCTATCCGTTGGTGACCAGCACGTATCCGTTGGTGTCCCGCACGTATCCCTTGGTGTCCCGCACGTATCCCTTGGTGTCCCGCACATTGCATTCCTTCAGGATGCACCCTGTCCGGCCCGCGGCGCTTGCAGGCCGGATTTTCCCCGCTGCCCGTGGCCCCGCCAGCAGTTCCACGTAACCGGATGGCGGCCGCGCACATCCCGCTTGGTTGCGGGAGGAACCGCTCCGGTTCCCATGCTACGCTGGAATCAAGTCTGGGTTGTCCCCTTTCCTGCCTCATCTCGCGGCGGGGACCATCCTGGGGAAAGAGTGTACATTGCAGAAGAGCGATATCCTGCAAGCCTGGAAAGGCATTGTTGCTGGACGCCGTCCGTCCCTATCCATTGAAGTGACTCGTGAGTGTCCGCTACGATGTCCTGGTTGTTACGCGTATGAACCCGCGCACCTGGGAGGCCTGGTAACCCTTCGCGAATTGAACGACAGCAAGGGTGATGAACTGGTGAACGGTGTCCTGCGGCTGGTGGACTTCCACAAGCCCTTGCACCTGTCGCTGGTTGGCGGCGACCCCCTGGTGCGTTACCGCGAGTTGGAGCGGTTGATGCCGCACCTGGTGCAACGCAATATTTTTGTGCAGGTGGTCACCAGCGCCTTCCGCCAGATCCCCACCGCGTGGAAGGATATGCCTCGCGTGAAGGTGGTGGTCTCTATCGACGGTCTGCGCGAAGATCACGACATCCGCCGCAAGCCCGCCACCTACGACCGCATCCTGAAGAACATTGACGGACAGCGCATCACCATCCACAGCACCATCACCAGCCAGATGATGAAGCGCCCCGGCTACCTGGACGAGTTCCTTGCCTTCTGGGCGCCACGGCAGGAAATCGAAAAGATCTGGATGAGTATGTTCACCCCGCAGCGTGGCGCGACAGACCCCGAAATCCTCACCCCGGAGGAGCGTCGGCGCGCGGTGGAGGATATGACGCGCCTGCGCCGCCAGTATCCCAAACTGGAGATGCACGATGCGGCTCTACGTCAATTCCTGAACCCGCCCAAGAACCCGGACGATTGCATCTTCGCCAAGACCACCCACACGGTCTCAGCGGACTTCAAGACGAAGATCACCCCCTGCCAGTTTGGAGGCGATCCGGACTGCAGCCAGTGCGGCTGCATGGCGTCCATGGTGTTGGGCGCGGTGGGGGAATACCGTGTGGGCGGCATCGTTCCGGTGAAGTCGCTGTTCCAGGCGTCCTTCGCCATCGGCAAGCTGTTTGAGAAGGAGATGCCGGACTCAGAACCCGCGCAACCCAAGCCGCAATCCCGCGCCGAAGCGGCCTAGCCGAACGCATCGGCGCCGCATTCCTGCCAATCTTGGTCGGCCACTTTGTCCCGCCAAGCTGTTGGCCGCCCCATCCGGGCGTTTGCTTTGCGCGAACCGGGCCCCGGCTTTACCTGCACGCATCCGGTTGCACTGGGGATGGTTGCGCCTGTACGCGCCGGTCCATACGTACAAGACCGCAGCCATTGCCCCTGCTGGGGTCCCCCGTGGGGAACGCCTATCCAGACACGGCAGGCACGCGTCGGCAGCACAAAGACGTCGCTTGTGGCGGAACGCAGACCGATGGTAATAGAATCGTCCCTAACTCCTCGCCCGCTGGCGAGCAGTTGTCCAAAGATCATGGAGGGACGATGCGAATGCAACGTGGAATTTCGATGCGGTGCGGCCGCCCAGTCATTGCCGTCGCGCTGCTGCTGTCGGCAACCCTGCTGACGGCGTTGCCCGCCACCGCCCAACTGGGCACCTTCGACAAAGAGAAGCGTGTCAACATCACCAGCAAGTGGACGGGCGCGCGCGCTGAGGACGGCCGCCCACTCGTGTCCGACGACATCCTGAAGCGCCTGAAAACCGCCACTGCCGAAGAAGCCTGGGGTGTTCTGCGTGGCGAGGGCTACCACTATCAGTTCGCTGGCGAATGGCAGGTGATTAACCCGGGTGCTGACCGCATGGTGGGTCGCGTGGTTACCGCCCAATTCATGCCCGTCAGGCCGTACCGCTACCGAGGTCCTGCCCAAGCCGCTGCGC
>JALOKO010000275.1 GCA_025456495.1 Bryobacterales bacterium
GGGGCCAACGCACTGGAAGCTGATGAACACGCATCTGCATTTGCTGGAGGCCTTCACCACCTACCTGCAGGCGCGCGAAACGCCACTGGCGCGCAGGCGTCTGGAGGAGTTGTTGCAGATTCAATCCAGCGCCGTGGTGCGCAAAGATCTTGGCGCGTGCACGGACAAGTATTTGCGCGACTGGACCCCCGTGCTCAGCGGCGAGAGCGGCCGGGTGTCCTATGGACACGATCTGGAAAACGTCTGGCTGCTGGTGGAAGCTAACCGGGCGCTGGGTCATTCCAGTTTCCCCTTGCGCGACCTGTTCCTGGCGCTGTGGGACTATTCGCTACGCTATGGCTACGACCCGCAAAACGGCGGCTTCTACGACTGGGGCGAGCCTCGCCAGCAAGCGGCGGGCCGCAAGAAATCCTGGTGGGTGCAGGCCGAAATTCTGGTGAGTGCGCTCACCATGTACGAACTTACGGGCGAGCAGCGCTTCCTGGATTGCTTCGCCAAGAGCTGGGACCTGGTGCGCAACACGATGGCGGACCACGAGACTGGCGAATGGCACGCCATCATCGACGAGCAAGGCAAGGCCAGCGGCGACAAGGGCCACAACTGGAAGACGGGCTACCACAACGGCCGCGCGATGATGGAGTGCATGAAGCTGCTGAAGCGCCTGGAAATGCGCGCCTAGAAGCAAAGCAAGACCTTGTTGGCTGCCTGATGGTTGACAGCGACGCACCTGGCCTGCAGGCTCGCGAATCGCTGAGAGAACGGAAGTGGGAGCGGCGGGAGATTGAGAACTATCTCTGCCAGCCGGAAACACTGGTGGCTTATGCGCGGCGCCAAGCAGAGGTGGACTGCTTGGGGCCATTGCTCTCCACGGCCTCAGCGGAGGTGGCAGCCCTGGATATGGATGAGTCGATCCCTCGGTTTGCGAGTCCCGCGGCGCTGGACAACCCTGACGATCCCTATTGGAAAACGATCAAGGCGAGCAGTGACTTCCTGGAACGTGTGTTCAAGGAGTATTCCACCAAGCGTTCTTCGCCCTTGCAAATGCGCAAAGCGGACTACCCTCTTTTGGTTTCGTTGATACCGGACCATCTACTGTCGCCCGAGATTCGCGAAGCCCTGGACATGATTCATGCAACACAGCAGCACGCGAAACCATTGACTACCGAGCAAGGTAACGGTTAGGCCCCATCAATTGTTGGCTGCGGCCAGGCGAGGATCAGTGCCGGCGATGATTTCGTTGATGCCGGTTTGGTTGAAGCCCTTGAAACCTTCGTTCCGCTCAAGGTTTTCAAGGTGAGCGCCCAGGGCGCCTTCGCGACGGAATTGCTGGGCCTGTTGTGGCGTAATCTGCCCCATGGCCAACAACCGCTGCACACGCTCCTCCGCCACCGGCCAGACATCTCCTTGCGAGAAGGCCTGCTTCAAGTAGGGGAATTCGCTGAAGGGCTTCATCATGCCCACGCCGTCACTGGCCAGTTGATGGCGCAGTTGCGTGAAATCGAACTGGCACTCCAGATGATGCATGCCCGCTTCCAGGAAGGCCTCGCCGTGTAGCGCGCACCACAGGCCCACGGTGCCCAGTTCCTGGCGGGCGGGCATGGACTGATGGGCGAAGTCACCCAGCAGTTCCTCAGGGCTCATGTCGACGTCGGCGAAGATGGTGATGCCTGCGTTGGGCTGCTCAATGACCTGTGCGCCCCAGCCTGCCTCACGCCCCGGCGTGAAGCGTTCCCGAAGCTGGAAGCCCAGCATCTCAAACACGCGAATCAGCGGGACAAAGCAGGCGCGCGAGGATCGATAGGTGTGGTGATCGTGATTGGCCCAGCCCAGGCCAAGGCGGTCCTGCCGCGCTTTCTGGATGGCGCCTGCTTTGCAGCGGCGCTGCCAGTACTCGCGTTCCGCTTGAAAGAACCAGGCGCAGGCCACGTCGCGTCCGATTTCGTCGATGGCTTGCCGCAGGCGATGTTCCGCAGCGGCGAAGGCCAGTAGTGGATCGTCCATGGCGCGGGGGCGCGTACGGAAGGCCTCCAGATGGCGCTGTCCGGCCAGGCGCAGTTGCTGGTCGATCTCCGTCACCTCAAGGTCCACTGAGCCGTGCCGCTCCACCACCCATAACTCGGTGTCGTCCTGCGACGCCACCAACGCGCGCCGCAGCGGGTTGAACAGGGCGCCCTCAATGTTGGCCGTCAACCGGTGGGCTTGCAGGAAATCCGCGACGGCATCCACCTTCAGCGCCACTGCGATTCCAGCGGCATCGCTGAAGTGAACGCGGGGGAAGATCGCGCCCGGATGCAGATAGCAGGAGTGGAAGACGCGTGTGTCCGGCTGGAAGCCCAGGCGCTGTAGCAACGTGGCGATGGCGTCGGATTTGGGCAGGCGAACGTGGTCTACCCAGTCAAAAAATCGGGTGCCGGTCTCGCTTGCCATGCGTATGGACAGCGCCGCGGCAAAGGGGTTGCGCGAAAGGAAATCGTCGATGACGCGACGCAGCCAGGCATCGGCTTCCGGCTGCGTTTCCCAGGCGAACTGCGCCAGGGGGGATGAGGTTCGGGACTGTGCCGCAAGGGACATGGCTGCCTCCTGGAGGCAGTATATCGCCCGGCTCCGTTCGTGTCTTGCGTCTGGGCGTTGTCGTCGCTGTGTTGGCGGATTACGGAGGCGGAGGACTAGCGCTGGCGGCCCAGCGAGGCAACCAGCACTCCCACGACGGCGCCGCAGAGGTGGCTTTCCCAGGAGACGAACCACGTGGAGGGAAAGATTCGCCACAGCAATCCGCCATAGGTGAGGAAGACAAAGCCCGCAATCAACATCGAACGCCAATGCCGGTGGTAGATGCCCGCAGCGATGAGGTAAGTCAACAGCCCGTAGACGATGCCGCTGGCCCCCAGGTGGACGGCGCCACCCCGGCCGATGACCCACGTGCCGATGCCGGTCCCCAGCCAGATGAGCACGAAGGGCTGCACCCAATTCCTGCCGGCCTGCAATACCAGCAGCAGCATCAGCACGAACAGCGGAACGGTATTCGCGGCCAGGTGATACAGGTTGGCATGCAGCAGCGGAGCGAACAGAATCCCAACCAGCCCGCCCACACTGCGCGGCGCAATGCCCAACCCGCGCAAGTTGAGGAAGGGCAACAGAATGGTAGCCGTAAAGCACACCCAAAGGGCAATCGCCAGCAGCAAGGGAGCCTGAACGGAAGCTTGCAGGGAACTGCCACTTCGTTTGTGGGTTGGGGTGGTGGCCATCTCTCTATGTTCCTACAGCGGCGACGCTGGTGACAGACTTTCGAACCGGGCGGCGCTTAGGTAATTGAGTGAGGCTCTCGCGGTGGCGACCGTACCGCATCACGGCGGTCACCGCGGGATCCTTGCACGTCTGGAGATTGTTCCTTTGGGGATGAGGGTCCAGGCTTTCCGGGGGGGACTGTGCGATGGCTACCTTCTTGATTCGGGATTTCGCTGACCCGCGCGGCTATAAGGAAATGACGCCTTCCATGGGGCTGCCGAGGGTGCCCAAGGGCTATGAATCCATCGGCGTCTTCCAGAACGGCGAAAGCTACGTGCCGTGGGGAATCACCCAGAAAAACCTTGTGGTCTACGCGCGCGTGGGCGAACACGCCGGGTTTCGTACGGGCTTTGGGCAGCACGCGTTGCGGCCGTATGATACTGCCGTCAGCCAGCAACGCCGTAGACTTGCGGAATCTGAGCTTGGGGCGTTGGTGCTGTCCTGGCCTCACTTCACGAACACGGCCGTATCGCAGGTGAGCAAGGGGGTACACACCTACCTCACCAAGCAACTGTTTACGAATCAGGACAAGACCCGCAACGCCGTGTACAAGGAGATCGGCCACTACTTTTACACCGGTGGCGGCACGGGCTTTGGCCGCATCTCCGAGGCCAAGCGCGATGCCATGCGGCCGCAGGACGTTTGGGTGGGAATCATCGATGCCCTACAGCGTGGACGGCTTGAACAACAGTTGGCCATCCACGATGCCGTGGGACGCAAGCTGCTGCCGATCCTTGGGGGAGACAAACAGATCGCGGAGTATAACGCCTGGGGTCCGCTGGTGCGAGAGGGCTGGTTCGACGACAAAGCGAAGCGCGGCCGCATGGATTCGCCGGCCCAGATAGCCAAGGCGGTGAAGCCCACCAATACCCCTGGCATTGCCCCGCTGAACACGTCCCAGACCTCCAACATGCAGCCGCCTGCCCAGAGTCGCACGCGTGGCGTGGATCAGTACCTGCGCGATCCCAATCGCACGCGCGAGCCCAATGCGGATGCCTACTACGATGATGCCGATCTTCGTAACACTCTCTTCGGTGCGGGCATCTCTGGCACCACCGGCACGCTGCTGCAAGCGGCCCGTGCCTTCGGCGGCATCCTCAACGGAGATCTGCTGAAGCAGTACGTGCTGGCCATTGTGGGCTATCTGGTGGGTGGCGGCATGCACAGCTATCACGAGAGCATGGCCATTGCCAGCCGCGTAGGTTTGCCTTACAACCCCGGCGCGTATATGCCGTCCTTGCCCGTATCGTTCATTTACTCGCCTCAGTTTGGGGACTGGCGTGACCGCTACTATGATGTCGTCGTCCTGGGCGCCACCCACTGGCGCTTCAACGCCGGCATCGTTCCCTCGCATCTGAACAAGAACCTGAAGTAAGCCACGGCGGCGGCCATTTCCGCCGAACGGCGAACAATGGCGCTGTTCCCAATCCGTGCATCCCGACTGCGCATCCTGAATGCGGAGCCGTGCAACCCAGCCGCGCCACGCCTGGGATGATGTCGTGCGTGTGGCCAATCCTCTGTTGCTGTTGGTGGATGTTGGGTTGTTGTTCGCGGATACAGGTATCCTGGAGGAGTGTCTTTGGTGGCCGGTTGGCGCGTTGGGCGCCGGCATGCTGTCGTCACACCCGTTCATGGCACACGCTCACGTCCAGGTATTGTTGGTCACCCATCCGGAGACGATATGCTGCGAAGCCGACCAATGGAGCCGGGCGGCGCGCTTCGTGCGTCAACGTCTGCGGCAACGGTATGCCCACCAGATTGTCATCGACGAGGTGCAGGCCTTCACGGAGCGCTTCCAGCAGTTCCCGGACGCGGTAGCGGCACTGGCGGCGGATCCGCTGCTGCCGGCCGTGCTGGTGCAAGGCAAGGTGGTGGCGCAAGGGGGGAAGCTTCATTTCCGTGCGATTGAGATCGCCGTGCGCCAGGCGCTGTCGCAGCCAGGTGACTAACAGGGAAGCACGGCCTCTTCCGGGCAACACCTGTAAATTTTTGCCCTTGTGTGCGTCCGCGGTTGGGCTGGGTGCAAGGGACTGGGTGGGCTGAACGGCCGCGCGAAATCGGCCAAAGCTGAGGATTCCGAACCGCTTTCGCCGTTGTCGATGTTCGCCCGGAAGGCAAGTGGCCCGGATGGCCAGAGGGCTGGCGGGAAAAGGGAAACGGCCGTACTGTAGCAAGCACGGCCGTTCAACGATAAACTAACCGAAACGCCCTCACAAGCGTTTGCGTAACTGGGAGCAGGGTTTCCCGGTTGGCTTGGATACCCGGAAAGTGGATCCCAGTGATTTCGTTAGAAGCTATACTTCCGGTGCTGCCACTTCTTCTGATTTGGCCTTTTTCTTGGTTGATTTCTTGGGCGTGGAGGAAGCGGTCGCACTACGCTTCCGCGACTTCCCCTTATCGGGGGGCGGCTCACGGTCGCTCTTCTTTAGTTGAGGCAAAGCGATTGCGGTAACGAACGTCTTCTCACCATGCT
>JALOKO010000276.1 GCA_025456495.1 Bryobacterales bacterium
CAAATGGGATACCGAAGCGGGCAAGGTCGGCGAGATCCCAAAAGTGATCACGGCTTTTAGCCTGTTGTAGCTGTCGCGATCGTGTTCTATGCGCTTCGGTAGAAACCCCGGTGCATTCTTCTACGTAAATCGTAGAAGAGCGAATACCCAGGAAAGCGGCCGGTACTAGTACCTACGAGCCGCCCATCAAAGCTCTAAAGGGCAAGAATGATCCAAGACCGCTTTTTTCTTCATGCTGCGCCGTCCGCTGTTCAGGGCTTGGCGCGTGTCCTCTCGATTGACGCCGACGCCGCGAGTCGCATGACGATGCGCATTGTTTTGGAGGCCGTTGGCTACTCCGTTTCTCAGGCCGTAACCACCGTGCAGGCGATGGAGTTGTTGGACTCCAATGAGTTCGAGTTGGTGTTGTGTAACTCACTTTCGGCCCCGGACCAGATCGACGAAGCGGTGTTGTCGTACGCGCGATTCCAGGACTACGAACCTGCGACGGCTGTAGTAACTAGTATCCTCTGTGCTGCCAACGGAAGCGATGCTGTTGGTTCGACTCAGACCGCGGGTAGCCAGCGGCTGCTGGTGGAACCCCAGAATCTACCGGATCTGCTGGAAAAGATCGCCGATCTGGTGGCGGAACGCGCGCTTTCCCGGTTGGAACGCGAACTGGCCGCTTAAGCCCCCCCTTGTTCACGCATGGTCGTGGAGGAGCGGGTCTTCCCAAACCAGTTCCTCCACCAACCCTTCGAAGGCATCCAGTGCGTCCGCGAAGAAGTGGTCTGCCGCTTCTACCCAGAACAGGCTCTTCGGCTCTGGCAGTTCAGCTACCAGCGCATTTAGCTGGTCCTGTGGTCCAAACTCATCGCGCGTGCTTTGGATGAAGATTTTCTCTCTCCTACAAGCGTAAAGCTCCTCGAGGTCAGGCCAGCGTGTGGGGTAGCCCACTGCAATCAATCGCTGGGGGGCGAGGCTTTCCTGACAACCCAGCCGCAGAATCACCCGGGAACCGAACGAGAATCCGGCCAGACTGTAGGGCAGATGGGGGTAGCGGTCTCTGAGAAAGTCCAGCGCGGCGGCGGCATCCTGCAGTTCACCCTCTCCGTGAGCGTATTCTCCTTCGCTGAGGTTGACACCGCGGAAGTTGAACCGCAGCACCACGGCGCCGGTCTTGCGCAGCCCGCGGGCCAAACGGTAAACCACCTTGTTGTGCATGGTTCCGCCGTGCTGGGGATGCGGGTGACATACCAACACCGCGTGTTCGGGATTCCCCGTGGCGGGCTCCTCCAACAGAGCTTCGAGGCGCCCGACAGGCCCCGGCAGCATCAGACTCTCAATGACTCTGGACATTTGTCGTAAACCTCATCTGCTCCGCTTCACGGGCGCTGATGCGTCCGTTCCAGGCAACCCCGGCGCAAGAACTTGAAACCGCGAGTGGATTGCCATGGTCGGTACATAGTAACCGTTGTCGGTCCATAGTAAGCTGAGAAGAAAGGGGAACGCCATGGCTCGTGTTCTGTTTCTAGTGATCTCTGTGTTTGTCGTTACCGCCTGCGCCTCCGCCCAGGGCAATACCAAGGATGTGTATCAGCGGGAGACCGGTCCAGGCTTTTTCAAGAAGTTACCCGAAGTGAACCCGAAGGATGTCCCATCGCGCGAACTGAATGGAATCGTGCGTGACGCAAGCGGCAGTCCGTTGAAGGGCGCCATTGTCACCATCACCAACCTGAAGACCAAGGCGGGCCGATCCTTCGTCACCAAGGACGACGGGCGCTATCGTTTTGACCTGCTGGTGAAGGCCGACGACTATGAGGTGAAGGCGCGCTTCCAGGGCAAGGATACGGACACGAAGACGCTTTCGACCTTCGATCCGCGCGAGAAGCCCACATTGAACCTGCAATTTGAAAAGACGCCTGCGCCGGCGAAGGAAAAGGCGGAATCCGCTTCCACCGCGCCCAGCGGCGCGCGCTAGCTTGCGGTTCCTTCCACCGGGCCGTTACCTGGCCGGAAACAGCATCGGCACGAAGGTGGCCAGATTGCGACGCCACACCAGCCACGTGTGGGCGCCCTCAGTTTCCACGAATTCGTGCTTTACCTGTTGTTCTTTCAGCCAACCGGCGAATTGGCGGTTGATGCCGATTAACCGGTCGTCAACCCCGCATACCAGCCACAATACGTCAAAGTGCTGGTTGATGTCGGCGTTCACTTTGGGGAACATCGGGGCGAAATCCGGCGGCAGTCCGCCAAACGAAAAAGACCCCACGTAGCGGAAGCGCTGCGGGTAGTTCAGCGCGGTGTAGAGCGTCTCAGCGCCTCCCATGGAGAGTCCGGCGAGGGCGCGGCCAGCGGCGTCGGTCCGAACGCGATAAGCCGCTTCCACCTGGGGCATCACCTCGTCCAGCAATGCGGTACGAAAGCCGTTGAAGTTGCGCTGGAACAGTTGGGGGTCGCGGAAGGCGCCCGCCACGTTCTCAATCACCTCCATCGTGCCGTAGCCCAAGGGCATTACCACGACCATGGGACGGGCTTTGCCCTGGGCAATCAGATTGTCCAGAATCACGTGCGCCTGGCCAACCTGGCTCCAGCCACGGGCATCGTCGCTGTAGCCATGCAGCAAATACAGCACCGGGTAGGCGTCAGCGCGATCCGCACGATAGCCGGGCGGGGTATACACGTAGAAGTCCCTGGAATGGCCACCGGCGGCCGCTGACCGGTAGAAGTGGCGGTGGAGGGCGCCTCGCGGTACGTCCTGCTGCTCCCAGGGCAAGCCTTCCGCGCTGGGCACATGCACCATGCTGGTGGTGTTCAGCAGGTTGGGCTTCATGGACGGATTCCCAGGGTCCAGCAGGCCCACACCGTCGGCCACGAACGAGTAACCGTACATGTCAGGCTTCAGGGGCTGGGTGGTGAGCGTCCAAACGCCGTCCTCACCCTTCTGCATCGGCAGCCGAGGGGAGCCTTCCAGCGACACGGCGACCGCGTTGGCATTGGGCGCCTTGAAGCGAAAGGTCACCCGGTTGTCCGGATGGACCTCCGGGCTTCGGATGGGCGCCGCAAACTGGGCCGTCGCCACCAAAGCTGTCACTACGAATCCCGCCAGCAGGCGAAAGGGTTGCACGGGGACCTCCTTGCTTGGCCAAATTCTCTCACGAGAAGGTGTCCGGATGCGCGGCGAGGTTACCGCGCCCGGCGCCCGCCCTGGTCCAAATAGAAACCGGGTATGGGCGCAGTGGCGCCGATACCCGGCATGAGGTTTCCAGCGGCTGGAAGCCTACCTATTTCACCTTTTCGTCGCGTTCCACCTTACCGTCGCGGACAAACACCACGCGATGGGCGTGCATGGCGATATCCATTTCGTGGGTCACCAGCACAATGGTATTTCCAGCCGCGTGTAGCCGGTCAAACAACGCCATGATTTCCACGCCGGTGGCCGAATCGAGGTTGCCCGTGGGTTCGTCCGCCAGCAGGATGGAGGGGTTGTTCACCAGAGCACGGGCAATGGCGACGCGCTGCCGTTGTCCACCGGAGAGTTCATTCGGCTTATGGTCCATGCGCTTGGCAAGGTCCACCGCCAGCAGCGACTGGCGTGCGCGCTCCTGCCTGGTGGCGGCGTCCACTCCCGCATAGATGAGGGGCAGTTCGACATTGTGCAGGGCGGTGGCGCGCGCCAACAAATTGAAGGTTTGGAACACGAAGCCGATTTCCTTGTTGCGGATCCGCGCCAACTCATCATCGGACATGGAGCTCACCAGATTGCCGTTGATGAAGTACTCGCCCTTGGTGGGGGTGTCCAGGCATCCGATGAGGTTCATGAGAGTGGATTTCCCGGAACCCGACGGACCCATGATGGCCACGTATTCCCCACGTTTGATTTCCAGGTCGATGCCCGAAACCGCGTGAATCTCCTGGTCCCCCATCACGTAGGTTTTCCAGAGGTCGTAGGTGCGGATCACAATCCCATCGCGGGTGAGTTGGGCGCCGCGCGCGGCGGGCGACTCTAGAGTTTGCGGCATCGACGTTGGTTCTCCTCTTTGGTGGCGGGCTCAGCGGTGAGTGACCCGGCGAGCCTTCCCTGCTGACTAGGATCCGGCGCCGTCCTGGCCCGGCTTTTTATTGTCTACTTCCACGCGGGTTTCGTTGCGCAGCGTCCGCAACGAACGGTAGGGACCTGTGATCACCTCATCCCCTTCTTTCAGCCCGGAGACCACTTCGATCTCGGTGGTGCCGGTAACGCCGGTGGTCACCTCGACAAAGGTGCTCTTTCCATCCTTTACGACAAACACGCCCTGTAGTTCCTTTTTCAGTTCGGCCGCTTCCTTCGGATCGGCGGGGGGCTTGTCGTCCTGCTTGCCTTCGCGCTTGCGCAAGTCGCCCTTGGTGCGGGATGCCAGGGCCTGCAGCGGCAGCGCCAGCACCTTCTCTTTCTTGGCGGTGACAATCTTCACGGTGCAGGACAAGCCGGGACGAATCGTCGGCGGCGGCTCATCCATGGCCACCACCACCTTGAAGTCCTTGGCCTCATCGCTGGAGATCTGCGACTGGGAGGACGCCAATCCGCTGGAGCGCAGAATGGCGGTGTTGCCAATCTCAATCACCTTGCCCTTGAAGGTGCGATCCGGGAAGGCCTCAATGGAAATGTCCGCTGTCTGGCCAAGCTGGACATTGATGATGTCCGTTTCGTCCACCTTCACCTCGGCTGTGATTACGGACATGTCAGCGATGGTCATGATGAGGCTGGCAGCGGAGTTTTGGATGCCAGGCACGACGATTTCACCCACCTTCACTGGCAGGTTGGTTACCATTCCGTCCAGTGGAGAAATCGCGTAGGTGCGCTCCACCAGGTCCTGGATGCGCGTCACTTCGGCCTTGGCGGCGGCGATCCGACGCTGGGAGGCGGACAGCGATGCGGCCGCCTGCCGCTGTTGCGCCTGTGCGCGAGAGAGCGCAGCCTCGGCCTCTTTGACGGAAGCCACCGCGACGTCGTAGGCGGACTTACGCGAGTCAAACTCCTGCTTGCTGACCAGCTTGGCATCGAACAACTGCTTGGCGCGGTCAAAATCCTGCCGAGCCTGCTCCAATTGGGCCTGCACCCTTCCCACGGTGGCCTCAGCGCTCTCCATGGTGTCGGATGCCGCGCGAACGGCCGATTCCTGCGCCGCCGCTTCGGCTTCGGTGCTGCTGGCGCTGGCCTGTTGCGCTGTCAACTGCGCCCGAGGCTGCACCGATTCCAGCTTGGCCAGAATCTGCCCGCGATTGACACGCTCGCCCTCCTGCACCAGCAATTCGGTGATGCGTCCTTGGGCGTTCGCGCCAATGTTGATGTAGTTGAGAGGGCGGATTTCCCCGGTGGCGGTTACCTGGGACACCACATCCTGCGTGGCGATGCGGGCCGTTTGCACCTTCTCGGCCTTCCCCTGACGATATCGGATTCCGCCATAGATGCCGCCGCCAACCGCGGCCACCAACACGGTGGCGATGATGATTTTCCACTTCGCGCTCAAGTTCGTATGCTCCTGTGGATCTGTACGGGTATACATACGAAATCTTCGCTGGAATTGTTCATGCCAGCGCGCAGCAAACTTCGTAACACCCAAAGTGAGTAAGACGACGAACGAGGTGTTTGATTACACCGCTATGCGTCATTCCACCGTGGTGTTTGCGTACACCACGGTGTTTGATGACACCGCTGTGGTTGATGACACCCCGCGCGAAACGCTTCCGTCGCGCGGCCCGCTTACCGGCATTGCCTGCCAGCATCGGGCGAACGT
>JALOKO010000277.1 GCA_025456495.1 Bryobacterales bacterium
CCTTGGGCGTGTTCTTGGCCAGCACTTCCATGGGCCGCACGCCATCAATGGGGCGGAACTCCAGGGCATGATTGTGGAAGCCCGCGGACATCCCCGCCGCCTTAAACTTCTCCGCGCCCTTCACCAGTTTCTCCGCCACGCCTTTCCAGCCGTCAATACCGTTTTCCACACGACCGGCGCTGGCCATGATGATCATCTTGCTGCCGATGATGCTGTTCAGTTCGATGGCCTTGTCGATATTGGCCGGGTCATAGCTCTGGTTGCCGTTATGGGTGGAATAGCACTTCAGGCCGGTGTCGTCCAGCACCTTGCGCATTTCCTTGGCGCGGTTGGCATCCCACATCATATAGGAGCCGTAAAACTCCACGAACTCATAGCCCAGCTTGGCCACTGCCTTCACTGTGGCGATCTCATCCGCCTTCATCATGTCGCGGACAGAGTACAGTTCCAGGCCGATGGGGACCTTCTTGTAGGCAGCATTCAGCAAGACCGGTGCAGCCGTCAATCCGGCCAGAAACGCTCTGCGGGAAACGGGGTTGATGGACATAGGAAATTTCACCTCAATCGTAAGCCAACGATATCACACGATATGACCCGCCTGAGGCGGCGGTGGTTACAAGCTGTTGGTGACCGAATTGTGCTTTCTGACGCTCGCCGCAAACCAGGCGTGGATGCGGTGGTCTGTGGTGAGTTCGGGATGGAAGCTTGCCGCCAGGTGATGGCCCTGTCGCACCAGCACCGGGTCTCCGTTGTAGCGTACCAGCACCTCCACCTCAGGCCCCACCCGGCTGATGATGGGGGCTCGGATGAAGACGGCTTCCAGGTTTGTGCCTAGGATTGCGTCATGGCCCGGCTCTGGATGCAACAGCACAATACGGCTGTCCAATTGGCGGCCGTAGCCATTGCGAACGACGGCAATGTCCATCATCGCGAAGCTCTCCTGCTGGGGATGGCTCACCTCATTCGCCATCAGGATCGCGCCTGCGCAGGTGCCGAAAATGGGCTTCCGGGCGCCGAACTGCGCCAGCGCATTCCACAGGTGTTCTCGGCGTAGCAGCCGCAGCATGGTGGTGCTTTCCCCACCGGGGATTATCAGCGCATCCACCGCCTCCATTGCTTGGGCAGTGCGCACCTCGCAACCCGGCGCGCCCGCCTCCCGCAGCATTGCCAGATGCGCTTCAAAGTCACCTTGCAGTGCCAGGACACCAATCGTGGGCATGGTCTTCCTTCCAACGCAGCAGTATCGAGAAAACGCCGGAACGGCAGCACTCCCTGAAGATGCCACCGTTCCGGCTACATGGGGAACGAACCAATCGAACAAGACAGCCCTCAGACTACCAGCCGCGTCCGGCCATCAACTCCGCCTCAGGAGTCTGAGCCACACTCTGGCCACGCATCGGCTCGCCAATGTCTTCGCAGGCTTCCAGCACCTTGAACGGGTCATCCCAGTAGGTAGTAGCCTTTACGATTGCTTTGGCATGCCGCAGCGGATCGCTGGACTTGAAGATGCCAGACCCGACAAACACGGTCTCCGCGCCCAGGCTCATCATCAGCGCCGCATCGGCCGGTGTGGCAATGCCGCCCGCTGAGAAGTTCGGCACCGGCAGTTTCCCCGTGCGGTGGACCATCTCAATCAGGTCCAGCGGAGCCTGATGGTTCTTGGCGGCAGTGGGCAGCTCATCGGCCCGCATTCCCTGGATGATGCGGATTTCTTTCATGATCGTCCGCATGTGCCGCACGGCCTCCACGATGTCGCCGGTGCCTGCTTCGCCTTTTGTGCGGATCATCGCCGCGCCTTCGCCCACCCGGCGTAGGGCTTCTCCCAGGTTCCGTGCGCCGCATACGAAGGGCACCCGGAAATCACGCTTGTCGATGTGGTTCTCTTCATCGGCTGGCGTCAACACTTCGCTTTCGTCGATGAAGTCAACGCCCAGCGCCTCCAGCACGCGCGCTTCCGTGAAGTGGCCAATGCGCGCCTTCGCCATCACCGGGATGCTGACGCACTCCTGAATGCCACGAATCATCTTGATGGCGGACATGCGCGACACGCCACCTTCCTTGCGGATGTCGGCCGGGATGCGCTCCAACGCCATCACGCTGACGGCGCCCGCTTCCTCGGCGATAGCCGCCTGCTCCGGCGTGGTGACATCCATAATCACGCCACCCTTCAGCATTTCCGCCAGGCCTACTTTCAACTTGAAGTCCTTGCGCTGCTCATCGCTGAGCCGCCGGAATTCAGAAATCTTCTCTGCGAAATTCGGTCGTCCGTTCATGGGTTCCATGGTGATTGTCGTTCCTTTCCCAACCTCTTCGTTCGTTGCAAGCCCTCGTTTGGCCGCGTCTAGACCAAGGCGGTGACCATCGCCGCGGCGCCGGTCAAGCTAGTGCGCTCCAATTCTTCATGAAATACCTGGCCCAGCACACGCAAACCGCGACGGATCTCGTCGGGAGTCAAGCCGCCAAAGCTCAGCCGAAAGGCCTGCGCATCAGGCCGCCCCACAGCAAAGTACCGCGCCGCCAGATAGCTCACCCCCCGCATCTGCGCGCGGGACAGCAGGACATCCGCGTCCAATGGCGCGGGCAGTCTCACCCACAGGTTCAATCCGCCATCGGGTTGCGTGAAGCTGCTTCCGTCCGGAAGCTCACGCAAGCAGCCGTCCAAGGCAGCCTCCAGTTGCGCCAGTCCCGCCTGACGCGCCCGCGCCAGATGCCGCGCGAGTCTGCCGCTCTCGGCGAACCGCAGCAAGACTGCCTGCGACAGTTGATCCGTGTGTAAATCGGTAGCCTGCTTGATCTCGGCCAGCCGACGCACCAACGGTTGGGGCGCAATCATCCAGCCCACCCGCAAGCCGGGGAAGGCCACTTTGGAAAAACTCCCCAACAAGACCGTCTCACCGCTGTCATCCAAGGCCTTTAGCGTCGGGAGGGCCTCGCCGCGATAGCGGAGTTCGCCATACAAATCGTTCTCCACCAGCAGCACTCCATGCGCGCGCGCAGTGGCCAGCAGCGCGTGGCGCGCCTCCAGTGGAATGGTGGCTCCAGTGGGGTTCTGGAAGTTCGGGGTCAACAAGGCGAAGCGCGGCGAATCCCGCTCCAGTGCCCGCGCAAAGTCCGCCGCATCCACCCCAAACTCACCCACCGGGACCCCGACCAGCCGCGCCCCAGCTTGCAACAAGGCAGCCTTCAACCCGGGGTAGATGGGCTCCTCCACCACCACCGTATCTCCTGCCCGCAGCATCGCCCGCGCCAACAGGTCGATGGCTTGCTGGCAGCCATTGGTGACCAGGATGTCATCATTGGCCCGGCCAATGCCGTTCTCCGCTGCGTCCTCCATCAGATATTGGCGCAGCGGAGCGTATCCTAACGGTGACCCCAACTGCAGAACAGTGTGCGCCACCTCATCGCCCAATACCTCATGGCAACAGTCGCGGAACTCCTCAATCGGGAACAGCCCGGCCAGCGGGCGAGACGTGGCGAAGCTGATCTCGCTGGCTGACTGCGCCACTACCGCTGCGCGACCGCTTGGGGGCAACGCCAGCGGAGAGCCCGCGCGAGCACCGCCCTCCGCAACCTCACCCATCACTGGTAAACGTTTGTAATCAGTAGAATGCGGCGGAGCACTGACAAAACTCCCGCGTCCCACATGCCCGTGAATGAGACCCTCTTCCTCCAACAACGCGTACGCGGAGGACACGGTAGCGCGGTTCACGCCCAGGTCCTGCGCCAATTCCCTTGTGGCAGGCAATCGCTGGCCGGCAGGCATCATCCCGGACACGATCATGCCCCGCAGTTGACGGTGCAACTGGCGATAGATGGGGATGGTGGACGAACTGTCGAATCGAATGGAACCTGTCATGCCCAGAACCTTCGTCGGCCGTCTTTACCCGTCTCGGCCATCGGGGTGCTACTAGGCCAATTCTACCGGATTGGATGAGCCACTGCAAGCCAATCGAGACACAAAAGCAAGCGCGGTCGCCAGCCCCGCATCGCGCTCCCGACGGCGTTTCCCTCCTCACACGGTTAGCGAAGAAACCGTCAGCGAAAAAACCCGCCCCGGGGGACGTGTTAGCATGGGAAGTTGTCAGGTTCCGGGCTTCGTGCAACGGGCGACTGCAAACCCCGCCAGGCCTTGATCGGAGCAACGGTAGTGGACCCGTCCGTGTGCCGCGAATCTCCCGGAGCCTGGCAATTTCTGTTTTTGCCGCCGCTTTGTATGTGCCGCCCTGGTTCAGGCCACGCCCGAGAATCGGATGGGGTCGTGGCGCGACCAAGCGCGCCGGTGGTCGCTTGAGCTCCCCATCATGTACCAGGTAATCGCTCGCAAATACCGCCCCCAATCCTTCGCTGACCTGGTTGGGCAGGAGCACATCAAGCGCACGCTGTCGAACGCCATTGAGCAGCGCCGGATCGCCCACGGCTACATCTTTTCGGGGCAGCGTGGTACGGGCAAGACCACCGTCGCGCGCATCATGGCGCGCTGCCTAAACTGCATCGAAGGCCCGACAATGGCGCCCTGCGGCAAATGCGCCAGTTGCCTGGAGGTTTCCGCCGGAAACTCCGTGGACGTCATCGAAATTGACGCGGCCTCCAATCGGGGCATCAACGAAATGCGTGAGTTGCGGGAAAGCGTGCGCTTTCGCCCGGCGCGCGACCGCTACAAGGTGTTCATCATCGACGAGGCGCACCAGATCACCAACGACGCCTTCAATGCGTTGTTGAAGACGCTGGAAGAGCCGCCGGAGTGGGTGGTGTTCATGCTCTGCACCACGGAAAGCCACAAGCTGCCGGCCACGATCGCCTCGCGCTGCCAGCACTTCAGTTTCCGGAGCGTTGAGCTGGATGAGCTGATCGTGCGCATGCGGTTAATCTGCCAGCAGGAGGGCATTGACGCTGATGACGATGCCTTGACCGTGCTGGGGCAGGCAGGCGGGGGCAGTGTCCGCGATTCCCTTTCGGCATTGGACCAGGCCATTGCCTGCTGCGGCAACACGCTAAACGCGCAGCAGGTGCGCCTGCTGATGGGATCGTATTCCCTGGAAACCCTACAGCGAGTGACCACCGCGCTTGAGGCCAGAGACGGGCAGGCGTTGCTGCTGGTAGTGGATGAACTGGAGCGCACAGGACAAAACCTACAGCACTTCTGCCGAGAGTTGGGAAGCTATTTCCGCAACCTGTTGGTGGCGCGGGTCGCCGGCGCCAATGCGCGCCTGATTGCAGCCACCCAACCGGAGCGGGAACGTTTGGTGGCCACCGCTGAACGATTCAGTGAGCAGGACCTGACACGGTACCTGAACCTGGTGCTGGAATTGTTCGGGCAGTTGCAGCATTCCCTGCAACCGCGCTTTCACCTGGAATTGGGTCTTTTGCGGCTGATGGAGGCCGGGCGCATGGCCAGCGTCGAGCAGGCCATCAGCGCATTGCGGCGGCTGAGCGATGGGGACACGGGCGATGGCGCAGCGTCGGCGACGTCCGGTCGAGGAGGATCCGGGACCGGAACCGCGTCCATGGGGTCGACCTCAGGACCGATGGGCGGGGCGCGCGCGAGCACTGAGGGAGGAGCGTTCAAGCCATCGGGGTTCGCTTCCGCGACGGGGCTGCCAACGACCTCTGGGGCCATCGAAGCAGGGCGGGAAATGCGCTCGGGTTCCGTCGCTGGAGGCGCCAGCGGGATTCCACTTCCCACGGCGGTTGTCGTGGCCAAGTCAGGCAGCGGTCAGGCGGCGCGGCCCCGGCACAGACGGCGCTTGCTCAGTCAATCCCGGTCCAATCGGACCCGACCCAATCAGACTCACCGGAAGAGGAAGCACCCAAGCAACCCGCGCCGGCACGGATGCCGCAGTTGGTTTCGCGGCTGGTCGCGCCAACCATTCCCGAGGAACCGGAACCGGATGCGGCACCCAGCACCATCAAGCCAGCCAGCACCATCAAGCCAGCCAGCGCTCCAACGGCATCCAGCCAGCCCGCGTCGCATATGGGCGAAATGGAAAGCGTCAGCGCC
>JALOKO010000278.1 GCA_025456495.1 Bryobacterales bacterium
GCGAAAAATCCTGGGGTCGCAGGGGCAAAGCCCCCGCTTACGCGGCCACTAAGATGCCGGAAGAGCCACAACACATTCCAGCAGGCCGGGGCGTATGCGAATGGGCAATATCGTTATTTCAATGTCGAGACCTATCTGCAGGACACCTGGAAGGTCACCCGACGCCTGACCTTTGATTACGGGTTGCGCATGGCCTGGATTCAGCCTCAGCACGAAGCCAGCCGAATTGTCTCTTCATTCCTGCCGAGCGCCTTCGATCCCGCGCGGGCTGTGCGTTTGTATGAACGAACATCTGATGGGCAGGCGATTGACCCTGCCACGGGACAGACGCTTCCCGGTTTCGCAGTTGGCCGGATTATTCCCGACAGCGGCAACTTCCTGAACGGCATTGTGCAGCCGGGCAAGGAAGTAAACAAATACCTGATGCGCGACCGCGGGATCCACTGGGGTCCTCGCTTCGGACTCGCGCTGGACGTGCTGGGCAACCAGAACATGGTTTTCCGTGCCGGCGGCGGCATCTTCTATGACCGCTTCCAGGGAAACCGCGTGTTCGACCTGCTCACCAACCCGCCCACGGTAGTGCAGCCGTTACTGAATTTCGGTCTGGCTCAGGAAATCAACCCGGCTTCCGCACTGGTGGGGCCACCTTCTCTGGTGATGGCGGATCCTTCGGGCGTGGTGCCAACCGTGTACAACTTCAGCGCCGGTCTGCAGACCAAACTGCCGTTCAACATCGTGCTGGATACAGCCTATGTCGGCGCGCTTAGCCGCCACCTGCAGAACAACCGCAACATCAATCCGGTCCCCTACGGCGCCACCTTCACGCCGGCTGGCGCGGCTGCCCCCACGCCTGAGTTCCTGCGGCCATTCCGTGGCTTCGGGAATATCAACATCTATGAGGGCACCGTGTCTTCCAACTACAACTCGCTGCAAGTAACGGCGTCTCGTCGTTTTGCTAGCACGATTGTGGAGATGAACTATACATGGAGCCGCGCGTTGGGTACTGCGAACGGGGATGGCGAGTTTCAACGAATCGATAATCTGAACCGCTTTGCCAATTATGGTTTGTTGGACTTCCATCGCAAGCACAACCTCAACCTCAACTTCGTCTACGAGCTACCCAACGTTGCCAAGATGATGGGCAACCAGGGTAGGGTGGGCGAACTGGTGTTGGGTGGATGGCAGTTGTCTGGTATTTACCAGTACACATCTGGTAATCCGCAAACCATCGGGTTCAATATCCCGAACGTTGCCAGCCCGCAGTTGACCGGCTCATTCACTGAGGGTGCGCGGATTTGGCTGGTAGGCGATCCTACGCAAGGCATCAGCGGCAACGATCCCTACTTCAACATCAACCCGGATGCCTTCCGTCCACCACAACGGGGTTCCATTGGTGTTGAAGCGCCCCAGCGGTACTTTATTCTGCCGGGTATCAACAACTGGAACCTTTCGGTGACGAAGATCATTCGCTTCCGCGAGGGAAAGGAACAACTGCAGTTCCGGGCTGACGCGTTCAACGCGTTCAACCACACCCAGTTCAGCGACTATAACCGGACGCTGAACTTCCGTAACCTGACGGATCCCAACCCCACCAACGTCACCCGTGGGCCGGGCGGATTCGGCGCGGTAACCGGCTTCCGGGATCCGCGTATTCTGCAACTGATGGTGCGCTTCCAGTTCTAGCGGAAACGCACGGGAAAGGCGCGCAACGCCGGGAGGTCCTCACCAGGGTCCGCCCGGCGTTGTGCTTTCTGGACTGCATCTGCTGCTGCTGCCTCCCGCACAGGCCTCAGCGGATACAGGCCTCAGCGGATACAGGCCTCAGTGGATATGGGCTTAGCTGAGGAACCCACCCGCGAAGTTCATCGCAGTTGCTGATTTCACCCGTTGCAGCGCGCGTGTCGGCCCTTGTTCTTTTGCCCGCTCCTACGTTCTGATGGCCGCCTGTCAACGAGACGGCTTTCGGGTTGACCGTTCTGGGATCGCCCGAATTGCGCCAGCCAGAATCGGCATGAGTCGCCGCGAACCGCCATGAGTCGGCAATGGACGCATCGGTGTTTCCGGGTTCGCCGGTAGGACTGGATTGCCGAAATGTCGGCCTTACGAGCTTCCTTCGTCGGGCGCTTCCTGAGGCGCCGCCGAGGGCAATACTTAAGGGCTTGGGAAGTAAACTACTGAGGTACTGAAGTGGAGTTCCATGTCTGGATTTATCGCTGCAAGTTTCTCTAAACTCGGGACATAGGCCGTTGGGGACCGAAGTTCCCAGGGCATTTGGAGGAGCCAGGATGAAGCAGTACAACAGCGGAAATCGGCGTGGGAAAACAGTCACCGAGTTGCGTGGCGAGGAGCGGTTTAGTGAGTCGCTGTATGCGATGGCGCTGGTGATTCGGCAAGAGCGGCGCGTGGAGAAACAACGGCCGCAGCAGGATCGGAAAGGGTACAAGAGCGACGCAGCCTAGTCGCCTGTGGGGGCGGGCTTCCTTTGGTGGCGATGGATATCCACCGGGCGACACCCCCAATCACGCAGGCCTGCTGGAGGAAGGGCAGGCCGCACAACCTTCGGCGCGGTGGGGAGGCTGGCCAGAGACGGCAAAGCGGACCGCATCCGACGCCGAGCCGGCTGACGGAACCGGCAGACACAACAATCCCAGGCGAAGCAGAGCGGCCTGCTGAGCCTTGCTGAAAGCCCCGGCCAACAGCACCTCACAGTCCGCCGCCGCACGCAGTAACTCGGCGGACACGCTATTCGGCTCGTCCTCAGCCAGGACCTGGGCGCTGGCAATTGCCGAGAGTGGAAGGATGCGTACTCCGCCTACCGACGCTGCTGCCCGGGCGACCTGCGTTCCCGACTCCGCCCGCGACGCAACGGAGGCGTCCATGCCTGCCCTTCGAGGCGACCGGAGCAAGGGGCGGCGTTCGGGCTGACCGATCGCATCGTTCTCCACCGGAAATACCAACAGACAATTCGCATGGCCTAACGCCTCGGCCAGGTTCCGCCCATCCACTGAAGCCACTGCAATGCGCATTTGCCGCGCACCCCCCAGACAAGAGAATTCCGCAAACAGGACTATTTAATCAGGGTATCGGAATGTCCTGTTCGGGGCAAGGTCCCGCCAAAGGCGCCCCGCCAAAGGTGTCCCGCCAAAGGCGCCCTATCGCATCGCTATCCGGACGCCTGTCCGGGTGGATGGATATCGACATGGTTTCCAGCGTAAATCCCGACACGGATTCCGACGCTATCCCGGGATGGATTCTGACACTAGCCCGTCCTGGAGTGTCATCGAGTGCCACAGAGCGCGTGAGGCGCAGCGGCTTTGATATCATGCAAAGCCTATGGGCCATTTTGGTCCATGAATGTTTCCATTCGCCCTGGAGTTCGCATGTCCACCAAAGCGCAAACCGTGAAGTCCGCCAGTACGATTCTGATTGCGGCGGCAATTCTGGCCATCCTGGTCTACGGCATGATTGCCGCGATGCTGGGAACGTTGCTGCCGGCCTTATCCAGCAGGTTTTCCATGACGCCGGAGCAGGATACCTCCATCGCCTTCTGGCAGGGCATCGGGCTGGTGATCGCGTCGCTGTCGGTGGGTCCGCTGATTGACATGCGAGGTAAGAAGGTGGGGTTGTTGCTGGGTTTGGGCCTGATTGCGATTGCGCTGTTCCTGCTGCCCAATGCGTCGGGCTATGAGATGACCCGTTGGCTGTTCCTGCTGGTGGGTTTGGGGGGCGGCATTGTGGTGACGGCGGCGAATGCGCTGGCTGGTGACATCAACGAAGAGAAGCGCTCCTCGACGCTGAACCTGCTGAACATCTTCTTCGGGCTGGGCGGGATCCTGACCCCGTTCATTGGATCGATGCTGGGCGGCAATGCGATTATCCTCTGCTATGTGATTGCAGGCTTGACGGTGGTGACCTGGGTGGTGAACGCGGTAACGCCAATGGCGCCGCCGTCGGGCGAGGTGGCGTTCAAGCTCTCAGACATGGGGATGATCCTGAACAAGCCGGTGCTGTGGGTACTGTCAGCCTTTCTGCTGCTGTATGTGGCGGCGGAGGTGGGGGTGTGGAACTTCCTGGTGCGGCACCTCAGCGCGCAGGGAATTCCCACGGAAACGGCGCAATCGATTCTGGCGTGGGGCTTTGCGCTGGGCCTGATGGTAGGGCGGTTGGCGGCCTCCCGCATCCTGATGAAGGTTCACCCGGTGAGCGTCCTGATGGGCGCCTCTCTGGGTATGGCGGTGACTACCTATCTGTTCCTGCAAACGGCTGACCCCACGCTTGCGGCCGTCGCCGTCTTCTTTGGCGGACTGGCCATGGCGCCGGTCTTCCCCACCACCCTGGGCGTAACCGGCGACTGCTTCCGGCGCGGCACTGCCACCGCGATGGGCATTGTGATCACCTTTGGCTGGGTGGGCATCCTGGTAAGCTCGCCCATCATCGGCTCCATCGCCGGAAACGACGCCACCCAGTACAAGACCGCGCTGTTGATTTTGCCCGCGGGCGCCGTCATCATGTTCCTGCTGGCCTTGGCGCTGAAGCCGCTCACCACCAAGCAGGCGTAGTTGCCAATGCGGGCGCGCGGGTCGCCCATCACAACCAGACCCGCGAACTTGAAATCGCCGCAGTCGCCGGGGCGGACGCTATAGTACGCCTAGGCGGTGGCTGCAGGCCGCCTGATCCGTTTCGGCCCTCCATTCCGCCTTCCCAATCAGAGGGGCATGCATCCGATAGCTACGGGCCGTTGGGCCTCGCGCGGATCGCGTTCCCGGAAGAGCGGGGCGGGGAGGGATGATGCGCTGGAACCACGAGCAGGCAAGCACCAGGAAGATTCGGCTGTTGGATCGGGTCACGGGCTTTTTGTGGCGTTGGAGCTATCAGCGCAACGCGCGGCTGGGGCATCTGGCCGTGGTTCAGGTGTGGCAGCGGCAGTAGTGGGATGCAGTCGCGCATTGCGCGCATTCCCTGATGCAACTGCGCATCGCGCGCATTCCCTGATGCAGTCGCGGGGGCACGATGTCTCCCGTAGGTCCCCTGTTTCCGCCATGCGGAAGCAATCCGCGCCGTGGGCAAGCAGTTCCCGTCGTGGGCAAGCAGGCCAAGCTTCCTTTATGCTGAAGGATTGGGCACACAGGCACACCCTTCGGCGTTCTCATGGATGGCCGCGTTACGCGGGAGCTGGCTTCTGGGGCTGGCGTTGACCGCGTGGTTCTCACTCGTCCCCGGGGACCGCATCGGCCCGTTGCCTGGTTCCGACAAAGTTTGGCACGGCGGCAGCTACCTCGCGCTGGCCCTGCCGGTGTGTATCCTGTTTTCGCGAGCGGCCGGGCGCTGGCGGGCGACGATCCTTCTGGTGCTGTTTGGGGCGGCCTTGGAAGTGGCCCAATTGTTGGTGCCGCGTCGATCGTTTGAATGGGCGGACATGGCGGCCAACACAACCGGGGTGGCCGTGGGCATGCTGTTGAGTTTTGGTCTGGGAAGCGTGCTAGCCCCCCAAAGCCCCCGTGCCCACCACGCGCGACCCCGTCGCTAGCACGCCCACTGCCGGGTGCTTCCCCTACACCGAAGCGGCGTCCATGATCTCAATCGAGTTTCCGGCAGCGTCCTGAATGTAGCAGGAGCGGGTGCCGTCGCGGTGCGTTTTCAGCGCGCCAAAGCGCTCAGCATCGGGACGGGTGAAGGCGATGTGCGGCGGATGCTGCTGTGGTATCACCAGCGCCACCTGGAT
>JALOKO010000010.1 GCA_025456495.1 Bryobacterales bacterium
GCATTCCGGGTACCACCGGAATCAACGACCCCGTAGCGCCCATCTTTTCCGCTCACTCACCGCCGCCGTTCTATCGGCCGCATTTGCTAGTCTCTCAGAATTCGCCCCTCAATGCAAGTGTGTTGACACAAGAAATCGAAAAAAAATTGTTGACCGCAGGATCGGCACGCCGGACCCGCAGAAAACGTGGGTTTGCGACCCCTTTTTGCGAGGAGCGCCGAAGGATGTGAAGTCCTCTGATGACGATATGCCGGCTAGCGGCGCTGCTCCAGGGCATGGGCGATTTCCGCCATCTGTCGCAGCAGATCGCCAAACTCCTGGGCGCTCAGGAGGGGATCGGGATGGTCATGCTGAATGAAGGATTTGGCTCCTGGCAGCAGGTGTGGGGGAAGGAGGGCTGGGGTCGCCTGGTCCACGTCCTCGATGCACAGGTTGCGGAAGCCTGGTTTCGATCGCCAGGTCACGCCACGCAGTCCGGTTGGATACCCAGTGCGGATGAAGCCCTCGATGGCCCTACGCGCCTCTGGCCCGAAGCGATCAGGATTGCGCACCACCAGAGAGCGCAGCGCATCTCCTTGATCGCCCAATCCACGCAGCGCCCCTGCGTGCAGCGGCTCGGGAAGGGGGATCTCCATCACAACGCGGAGATACGGGCTGAGGCGCGCCCGGATATCGGCATCAGCTAACCCGGTGCGCAGTGCCACCGTGCGGATGGCCACTCGTCGATTTGGCCCGGGCTCGGCCGGGCGGACCCACCCGCCCCACCAGGTATCCGGCGCCGACCCAGGGGAAGAGACCACGCCCCAGCCTATCGCGCGCGCCAATGTTGCTGCGGCCTGCTGACAGCGCCTTGCATACGACGCACTCCAAATGATCGCCCCGAAGGTGGCAGCCAACAATACGCCGCCGAGGCCAAATACGAAAAGCACGACGATTGTCTTCACGGCTGCCCTCCAAGCGGACGGATTTGAAGAGGTTGGCTGAACTTCCGGACAGGCGCCTCTACTGACAGCGCGAGATCTGAGGGCTGGCGGTCTCACTGGATGCGCGTTTGGGCGGCTGCGCCGGTGGCTGGCCGGGTGGTTGCGCCGCGTGGATGCGCCGGTGGCTGGCCGGGTGGTTGCGCCGGGTGGACATCCGCGGTGGCGGTCGCCGCGGCAGGCGCTTCCATCGGTTGGCGAGCACGGGCAACGCGGGACATGCCGTCAACTTGCGGGCATGCGGGCGCCTTCGTCTGGCGTCTTTTGGCATGCGTATGGCACAGGACAAACGTTGCCCTTGCGCGCGCCAATGTACCGAGCCTGCGCGGGGGGGGCCGATGCGAAGTCGCGGGTGCGGGTGCGACCGCGCCGCTTGAGGGGGGAGAGCGCGGCAACGAATGGATGACGGAAAGTCCCTGCTTGCCTTCCACCGGCGGATAGGGTCGAGTAAGATCTACGTGAAAAGGAAATGAATATGAATTTGCCACGTCGTGGATTTCTGATGGGCGCCGCGGGTATGGGACTTGTCTACCAGCAGGGCAGCGGACAGCATGCCTCCGTGGCGAAACGACGCAGCGAGAGCTTCTTTGGGATGCACTTTGACCTGCACCCCAGCCCGAATGACCCGGCATTGGGCAAGGATCTGCGGAAGGCGCAGGTGCTGCACTTCCTTGACCGGGTGCAGCCGGACTATGTGCAATACGACTGCAAGGGACATGCGGGGTGGCTGGGCTACCCGTCGCAGGTGGGGCCGTCCGCCCCGCATATTGTGGAGGATTCGCTGGCCATCTGGCGAGAGGCGACGCGGGAACGCGGGGTGGCGCTGTTCGTACATTTTTCCGGGGTATGGGACGACCAGGCGGTGGCGCGCCATCCGGAGTGGGCAGCGGTGGGCCGGGATGGGCAGCGGGACCCGCAGAAGACCAGCACCTGGAGTTCTTATGTCGATGACCTGATGCTCCCGCAACTGCGGGAGGTGGCTGCCAAGTACGCGCTGGACGGGGCTTGGGTAGACGGGGAATGCTGGGCGGTGACCCCGGATTGGGGCGAGGCAGCACGGGCGGAGTTCGTGAAGCGCCATGGGGATGCGCGGGTTCCTGAGTATCCGACGGACCCGGGCTGGCAGGAGTGGCTGGAGTTGCACCGGGAACGCTTCCGGCAGTACGTGCGGCATTACGTGGAGACGATACACGCGGCGCGGCCAGGCTTCCAGGTGACCAGTAACTGGCTGTACAGCACGATGGTGCCGGAGAAGCCTACGCTTCCCGTGGACTTCCTGTCAGGGGACTACCTGGGCGACGCGCCCATCGCCGCGGCGCGCTTGGAGGCGCGCTATCTGGCGCAGAACGGCATGAGCTGGGACCTGATGGCGTGGGGCTTCCAGAGCTCGCGCAGCCACCCGACGGGTCCGGTACACAAGCCTGCGGTGCAACTGGAGCAGGAAGCGGCGGTGGTGCTGTCGCAGGGCGGGGGCTTCCAAATCTACTACCAACCCAGCCGCGAGGGGCATCTGGACGACACCTTTATTGAGGTGATGGGCAAGGTGGGGGATTTCTGCCGGGCGCGCCAGCCGTTCTGCTGGAAGACGCAGGCGACGCCGCAGGTGGCGTTGTTGTACTCAGGCCATCATCTATACCGGACCAGCAACCGGCTTTTCGGCGGCTGGGGAGACCGCGACCTGTGCGCGAAGGGATGGCTGGACGCACTGCTGGAGAACCACTACTCGGTGGACGTGTTGCCGGATTGGAAACTCAAAGAGGAGGGGGAGCGGTTCCCGCTGCTGGTGGTTCCGGAGTGGGCGGAGATTGGCGCGGAAGCGGCAGCGCAAATTCGTGCGTTGGCGGCGAAGGGCGTGCGTTTACTGATTGCGGGGGCGGCCAATGCGCGCCACTTTGCCGCATTGGCTGGGGTGGGGCTAGAGGGAGAAGCCGGGGATTCCGGACCCTGCTATGTGCGCGGCGGCGAGGGCATTGCTGCTGCACGCGGGTTGTGGCAGGGCGTGGAGGCGCTCACCGGGACGACCATCGTGGACTACCGCTTCCCGCGCTTCGACACCAGCAAGGACGGGGCGGTGGCGGCAACGGTGCGGGACCTCACCGGGGGAGGCCGCGTGGCGCTGGTGCCCGGAGCGGTGGGGGAAGCATTCGGCGCAACGCATGCACCGGCGCTGCGGCAGTTCCTTGGTGGTCTGGTGGCGCGTGTGTTTCGGCCCCAGGTGGAGTTGGATGCCCCACCGACGGTGGAGCTGGCTTTGCGCCGCCGCCAGGACGCGCTGCAGGTGCATCTGCTGAACACCACCGGCATGCAGGTGGCGTCGCGGTACGCGGCGATTGACTACGTGCCCACGATTCCGCACTTGCGGGTGCGGCTGCGCACGGCCAGGCGGCCCAGCCGAGTGATGCTGCAACCGGGCGCGGGGAACCTGCCCTGCACCTATACCGATGGGGTAGCGCAGGTGCAGGTGCAGGGGCTGCACCTTTACCAGATTGTGGAGTTCGAAGGGGTGGGTACACCGTGAGTGGGCTGGCCCGCGCTGCACGGGAAAAGAGAAACCCGATGGCGGGCGGTGGGCCGGGCCATCGGGTTCGCAGGGTGGAGAGGCCAGGATGAATCCTGTGCAGGCTAGGCCTTCAGGGGTAGCTTGACGATGCTGAGCGAGTGCGCCGGAAAGGTGTGCTGGAAGCCACGGCCGTCCAGACGCAGGTTCACCGGGGTGACGGTAGGACGCACCTTCTTGTCGTCGCCAAAGGTGTGCTCCGTCTTGAAGTCGTCATGGTTCAGAAACCAGAGTTCGGCGTCGCCGCTGAGCTTGCCGTCTACTTCGTCAATGCGGGTGGCGATGTCTTTGCTCTCGCTCTTGTTCAGCACGTTTAGGTAGATGGCGTTTTGGGTCTTGTTGTGGGTGGCGGACACGTCCAGATAGGGGATGGGCTCGCGGTTGTCGATGGAGTAGGTGGGGGACTGTACCAGTGCGTTCAGCGAGATGTTGTTCTTTTGTTTGGCGTACTCGGCCAGGGGGAAATAGATCGTCTGCAGGTAGAGTCCCTGGGGATTGGTGAAGATGGGCGCGATGACATTTACGATCTGGGCAAGGTTGGCCATCTTGACGATGTGGGCGTGGCGGAGGAAGGAGTTCAGGAACATGCCCATGGCGAGGGCGTCCTCAAAGTTGTAGCGCTCTTCCAGGCGGGTGCGACCGGTGTCGAATTCGGAGTTGCCGCTACGGGCGCGATACCAGACGTTCCATTCGTCAAAGGCAATGTAGATGGGGCGCTGACCGCGGCGTCCGGTTTTGGCGGCGTGGATCATGCCCTCCACCACCTGAATGCGATAGTCGATGTCGCGGGAGACGGCCAGAAAGCGCTCAAAGTTGCTTTGGCGGTTGCCGATGTAGGTGTGCAAGGAGATGTAGTCGATCTCGCCCTTGAGACCCTCAAGAACCTCGCGGTTCCAACCCACCCAGTCGGCATTGCCACCGAAGTTGGAAGAACCGCTGGCGATGAGGGAGATGGAGCCGTCCGCGCGTCGCATGGCCTTGCCGGCCTCGCGGGCAAACTTCACGTAGTCCTCGACGTTCTTGGCGCCCAACTGCCAGGGGCCGTCGATCTCGTTGCCCAGGCCCCAGACCTTCACGCCCCAGGGCGTTTCGCGGCCATTGCGACGGCGTGCCTCGGCCCAGGATGTGCGGCGGGGCTCGTTGCAATACTCAACCCACTCGCGGGCCTCATCGATGGAACCCAGGCCGGCATTGATGCAAATGTAGGGGTCAACCTGCAGCTTCTGGCAGTAGCGCAGGAACTCATCGGTGCCGAAGCGGTTGCTTTCGAGGTCGCCCCAGGCCTGGTCAGGACGGGTGGGCCGCTGATCCTTGGGGCCAATGCCGTCTTTCCAGTTGTAGCCCGAGACGAAGTTGCCGCCGGGCCAGCGCAGGAGGGTGACGCCCATGCCCTTGATGGCCTCCATGACATCCTTGCGGAAGCCATCCGCATCAGCCAGAGGGCTGCCTTCCTCGTAGAGTCCGCCATAGATGCAGCGGCCCAGATGTTCCGCGAAGTTGCCGAAGACATGGGGATGCACTTCGCCGATGACACGGTCAGTATCCAGCTTGATGTGGGCTTGCGGACTGGCGCTTTGCGCGCGGCTTTGGCCGGTGAGGGAAAGGAAGGGGGCGCTGAGGCCAAGGGATGAAAACAACCTGCGACTGAGAGCCACGGAATCCTCCAAAAAAAAGGCAACAGGAGCAGAGTCCGCGCGACCCGGTAGTCGTCGCGAGTGAACCTTGACCAAGCATCTAATCAAGGTGATGGCCGAGAGTCAAGGCGGGGTTGGCGAAGTGGGCGGAGGCGGCGGGGTGAACGGAAGCACGCATGGCGATCAGGGATGGGGATGCGGGATGGGGATGAGACGCGTCGGGCGGGCCCGGCGAACAGGTATCCTGGCAGTCAGCGCACAAGGCGCGTTTTCAGCAATGACAGAAGCAACTTTTTCCCGACAAGCCGCATGGCAGATTCTTTGCGAATTCGTGCAGAGCGAAAGCCTGCGTAAGCACGCCCTGGCCGTGGAAGCCTGTATGGCCTCCTATGCCCGCCAACTGGGTGAGGACGAAGAGAAGTGGCGGGTGACCGCGCTGCTGCATGACTTCGATTGGGAGATTCACCCGGATCTGGAAAGGCACCCCCATCTGGGTGAACCGATTCTGAAAGAGAGAGGTGTGAGCGACGAGATCCGCCGGGCGATTCTGTCGCACGCTGATTACAGCGGGGTGACGCGGGAAAGCGTTCTGGAGAAGGCCCTGTACGCCTGCGACGAGCTATCGGGCTTCCTGACGGCGATGGCCTACGTGAAACCCACAAAAAGCATCCTTGAGGTAGAGCCCGCCAGCGTACTGAAGAAAATGAAAGACAAGGCCTTCGCGCGGACAGTAAACCGTGACGACATTCGCAATGGGGCTGCAGACTTCGGCCTGGAGTTGGAGGCACACATTGCCAACTGCATCGCGGCAATGCGCGCGGAAGCCGATGCACTGGGGCTGCGAGGCTCCTGGGAGGGCTGACGGCGAGGGCCTTAGGGAACTTAATCCGGCAGCACCTGGCCACTCACCAGACGGCGAACGAAATCCAGATCTCCGTCAAGGAAATCGTATCCCTTCAGATGCTGGCGCTCCTCCCAAACGAACTGCTGGAAGGCCAGGTTGGCGGGTTCGCCCTCAAATGAGGGGACATCGAAGAAGAGGATGGTCACCTTGCGGAAATTGGGATAGGCGCATTCGTAGCGGCCAATCTCGGCGCCAATTTCCGCGTCGACGCCGAGCTCTTCCTGCAATTCGCGTCGCAACGCCTGCTTGGGGCTCTCACCCGCTTCCAACTTGCCTCCGGGAAACTCCCACTTCAGGGGAAAGCTGCCCGTGGAGCGACGCTGGGCGATCAAAAAGCGGCCATTCCGCTTGATGACAGCGGCTACAACCAGCAAGGGAGGACGCGGAGAAGACATGTCGTCAACGCAACTCACTTCGAGACCAAGAATCAGGCAGGTTTCTTTCATGCTAACAACGGAGGGCGCTATTGTGGGAAGGGACGAGACGGGAAGGGCGACACGATGGGAACCCGACGTTTCCGGGGACACTTGGCCGACGAACACGCCATTGTCCGCAACCGTGAACGCCGTCGCCGCCAACGTATCGTTTACCGTGGACCGTATCTCGGATCCGGTCCGGTGAAGGCCAACCCGGATGCGTTGCGGGCATCTCCGCGTTGCGCCTGGACGGATCCGGTTTGAGGTTCGAGACAGCCATGTTCAGTGAGCAGCTTTTGCGCCATTTTCGCGAACCTCGACACGTGGGGTTACTGCCCGCGCCCGCATGCAGTGTGTTTGTCGAAAACCCGGTCTGTGGGGATCAACTGCAATTGAGCGCAACGCTCGCCGATGGGGTGATCCAGTCCGTGGGGTTCCAGGCACGGGGCTGCACGGCGGCCATTGCGGCGGGATCCGCCGTAGCCACGTTGCTGGAAGCGCGGACACTGGAAGAGGCCCGGCGCGTGAATGCCGCTGCCGTGGAGGCGGAACTCGGCGGCCTGGAAAGTGCATCCAAACATGCCGCCCGATTGGCCGCCGACGCCGTCGCGCAGTTGCTGCGGAGCCTGGAAACCCGGTAGGATTCGGTTCGACGTCATGCCCCCCGCCATACAATGGTCCACCCCCCTGCAGTTCCTGAAGGGCATTGGCGCGGCGCGCGCGAAGGCCATGGCGGGGCGCGGGCTGGAGACGGTTACAGACCTGCTGTACTACATGCCCATCCGGTATGAGGACCGCAGCAGCCAGAAGCGGATCCGTGAATTGGAACCGGGCGAGATGGCCACTGTGATGGCGCGGGTGACCTCAATCCACAGCAAGAGCCTGCGCCGCCAGGGATCGCGACTGACCGAAGTGGTATTCCATGACAGCAGCGGAGGATCGCTGGTGGGCAAGTGGTTTCACGGGGGTTGGATTGCGGACGTGCTGCAGCCGGGAACGCTGGTTTCGCTGTACGGGAAGGTGGAGTTCGAAACCTACACGCGATCACTCAGCATGCTGCACCCGGACTACGAACTGCTGGATGCCGAGGCGGAGACGGAAGAGCCGGGCGGGCAGGCGCTGCACACCGGGCGCATCGTACCGGTGTACTCAGCGATTGGCAAAATCAGCAGCCGCATGCTGCGCGGGTGGATTCACCGGCTATTGCAGCAGGTGGAGCCGGCGGGGGATGCGCTGCCGGAAGTGGTGCGGGCTCCGTTACGTCTGAAGCCTTTCTGGCAGGCGCTTTGCGAGACGCATTTCCCCGAAGCAGGGTGCGCGGTACGTGACCTGAATCGCTTTCGCACCGATGCGCAGTTCCGGCTGATCTTTGAAGAGTTCTTTTGGCTGGAATGCGGGCTGGTGCTGAAGCGGCGGAAGGCGCGACGGGAAGTGGGGATTGCCTTTCAGTTGAACCAGCGCGTACGAGACCAGATCAAACGAATGCTACCCTTTCGTCCCACCGGGGCGCAGAAGCGGGTGCTGCAGCAGATTGCCCAGGACATGAGTGACCCCGCGCCGATGCTGCGCATGCTGCAGGGCGACGTGGGAAGCGGCAAGACGCTGGTGGCGGCGGAGGCGGCCATCATCGCCATGGAGAACGGCTACCAGGCGGCGGTGTTGGCCCCCACGGAGATTCTGGCGCAGCAGCATGAGTTGTATTTCCGGCGCCTGCTGCAGCCCTTGGGCTATGAGGTGTTGTTGCTGACGGGCAGTGACGGCGCGCGGGACAAAGTGATGAAAAAGCGGGCCGTGGAACATGGGTTGGCGCGCCTGGTGGTGGGGACCCACGCACTGCTGCAAGGTGACGTGGCCTTCCACAAACTGGGCCTGGTGATTATTGACGAACAGCATCGCTTTGGCGTGATGCAGCGCTTCCAACTGATGCGCAAGGGGGCTAGCCCGGACGTGCTGGTGATGACCGCTACGCCCATCCCGCGGACGCTGGCATTGACCATCTATGGGGACCTGGAAGTGAGCGTGATTGATGAGTTGCCCGCGGGCCGCAAGCCGATTGAGACGCGGCAAATTCCGGAAGGCCACATCGAGTTGGCCTGGAGCCTGGTGCGCCAGCAGGTGGACTCGGGCCACCAGGCCTATGTGGTTTATCCGCTAGTGGAAGAGCAGGAGAGCGCCGCCCGCAAGGCCGCTGAACAAATGCGCGAGCACCTGCAGCGCGACATCTTCCCTGACCTGCGGGTGGGCCTGTTGCACGGGCGCATGAAGCCGCAGGACAAAGAAGACGCGATGGACGCCTTCAAGCGCGGAGACACACACATCCTGGTGGCCACCACCGTGGTGGAGGTAGGGGTGGATGTCCCCAACGCCACCGTCATGGTGATTGAACACGCTGAGGGCTTTGGCTTGTCGCAGTTGCACCAGTTGCGCGGCCGGGTGGGCCGGAGCGCGGCAAAAAGCTACTGCCTGCTGGTCACCAGCCGCATGACCCCGGAGGCACAGCAACGCGTGCAATCGATGGTGGCTACCAACGATGGCTTCCGCATTGCCGAAACTGACCTGCAGCTACGAGGGCCGGGTGAGTTATTCGGAACCAAACAATCCGGGCTGCCAGCCTTCCGCTTCGGGGATCTTCTGCGTGACCATGACGTGCTGGAGCACGCCCGTAATGAGGCCCTGGGCTTCGTGGCGCGGCACGAGGGCAAGCCGGAACTGGAAGCGGCGCACGCCTATCTGCGCGAGCACTGGCAGCGACGCTACGGACTGGTGCTGGTGGCCTAGAGCTAAAGCCGGAGAGGCGCTTTGCCGAAGAACCTGTAAGGTGGATTGGGTGTGCGGGGCCATTCGGTAGTAGGAGCATTTCTGGAAACGTGGCAAACTCTGGCACAGTGGTAGAGGCGCTGCAGCGCCAACTCTCACGACTCATGCGATTTCGAAACCGGGAAGAACCTGTCTTTCGCGCCGAATCTTCAGAGCGGGCGCGGGTGCTGTTTGTGTGTTTGGGGAATGCCTGCCGCAGCCAGATGGCGGAAGGCTTCGCGCGGGCTTGGCATGCCGATATCCTGCAGGCGGAAAGCGCCGGCATTACGCCGTTAGGCATGGTGCCCGAGGAGACCGCGGCCAGCATGGCCGAGAAAGACGTGCTGCTGGACGGGCACCGCAGCAAGGGCCTGGACGCCTTTGACCTGCGCAGCTTTGACGTGATTGTGAACATGAGCGGCTTCCCCTTCCCCCCTTCCCTGCGCAAGGCGGTGCAGATCCTGGAATGGGAAGTGGAAGACCCCTATACGGGCAATGAGCGCACCTACCGGCGCGTCCGCGATGATATTGAACGCCGGGTGCGGGCCTTCGCCGATGGCATCCGCCGCAACGGCATCCCGAGCTAGCAGCCGAGCGGACTGGGGTTTCCCACCTCCCCTTGCCGAAGGGCCTTGCACTGTGTTGCAGTGAAACGGATGCGTATCACTTTTCATGGGGCCGCCCGTACGGTAACCGGTTCATTGCATGAGTTGCAGGTAGCCGGGAAACGCGTGCTGCTGGATTGCGGGTTGTACCAGGGGCGCCGCGCCGAGGCAGACCGCATTAACCGTAACTTCGCCTTCCCTGCCCGCGACGTAGACGCTGTGCTGCTGTCGCATGCGCACATTGACCATTCGGGCAATCTGCCGCAACTGGTGAAGCAGGGTTTTCGTGGCCCCATCTATAGCTCGGCCGCCACGGCCGACCTCTGCAACTGGATGCTGCGCGACTCAGCCTACCTGCAGGAGAAAGACGCGGAGTTCATCAACAAGCGCAAGCATCGGCGCAAGGCGCTGCTGGATACCGATGAGAACCACGCCGTGGAGCCGCTGTACACCATGTTGGACGCGGAGGCGACGCTGCCGCTGTTCCATCCCGTGGAGATGCACCGGCCGGAAGAGATCGCCCCCGGGCTGCGCTTTGAGACCTACGAGGCCGGGCACATCCTGGGCAGCAACTCCATCCACATCGTGCATGCGGAGAACGGCAAGCGCACCAGCCTGGTGTTTTCCGGCGACATCGGACGTCCAGACCTTCCCATCATCCGCGACCCCGAAGCGCCGCCCCCGGCTGACTACCTGATTGTGGAAAGCACCTATGGCGGCCGCCTGCATCACCCCATTGACCAAGTAAAGGGGAAGTTGGCCGAGATTGTGAACCGCACCGCGCAGGCGGGCGGCAAGCTGATTGTGCCTTCCTTCGCCGTGGGACGCACCCAGCAGTTGGTGCTGCTGCTGCACGAACTGATGAAGGAGCAAAAGATCCCTGAACTGCAGGTGTTTGTGGATAGTCCCTTGGCCGTGAACGCCACGGAGGTCTTCCGCGAACACATTGACCTGTACGACGCGGAAACACGGACTTTTCTGATGGAGGGCGAAGACCCGTTTGGTTTCCAACGACTGCGCTATGTGCGCGAGGCAGCGGAATCAAAGGCCATCAACGATCTGCGCTATCCCCATATCGTGATTTCCGCGTCGGGGATGTGCGAGGCCGGGCGCATTCTGCATCACCTGCGCAACGGGGTGGGGGACCCCCGCAACACCCTGCTCATTGTGGGCTTCATGGCCGAACACACTCTGGGGCGCAAGCTGCTGGAAGGGGAGCGCGAGGTGAACATCTTCGGCGAGCCCGTCACGGTGCGCGCGCATGTGGCCAAACTGAACGAAATGAGCGGCCACGCTGACCAGAACGAATTGCTCACCTGGATGAGGCCCATGGTGGGCAGCCTGAAGAAGGTCTTCCTGGTCCACGGTGAGCCCGCGCAGATGGAGGCGTTGAAGACGCGGATTGAGGGCGAACACGGCCTGGAGGTGGTGATTCCCCAGCGTGGAGACAGCTACCTGCTGCCCTAGCGGCGGGAACGGAAGGGGTGGCCGACGCACGGGCGTCGCGCCAACCCCTCACTTGCGAGGGAACCTACTTCAAATAGGCGGTGATGGACTTCACCAGGTTGGAGTGCTCTTTCTCCGGCGCGAAGTAGGCGTCGCCACCGTTGTACTGCTCGCGGATCATCCCCTTGCTATCGATCACCACCAGTTTAGGAACGTAGCTGGGGCCAATCATGGAAATCTGCAGGAAATTATGGACGGGGTCGCGCGGGCTGAAGCCCACGGGGATGCCGTTGGCGAAGCGGGAGCGGAAGGACGACAGGTAGGTGGCTGCATCGGGATCGTAGGCCACCATCATCGCCTGGAAGCCCTTGTCGCCGTACTCCATCTGAAGGCGGGAGAGGGTCTGCGCCAGGGTTTGGCAATGCGGGCAGGTGGTGGAGATGAAGGCCAGCATCGTACACTTTTTGCCCTTCAGCTTCTCTGAGAGCAGGTCCTGCGATTTCGGATTACCGGGATACTGGATGACAAACTCGCCCGCGCGCCGCGGCAACTCCGCGGCATTGGCCACGCCCAGACCAGCAACGGCCGCGCCTACAGTAAGAGAAAGAAACTGCGATCGCTTCATCATGCTCCTCACACAGTGGTGTTACTTCTAGCTTACCTGCAACCTAGCTTACCCGGAACCACAAGGGCAAGCGCAAGCTCACCCAGCATAGACGGATGACAATCGGAATTCGTTGCGGTCGGTGCGCAAAGGGTCCACAGGAGGTCACGCGTCGAACGCCAACCGGGCGCTTTGCCTCAGCTTTGCAGGGGCCACTGCCACGCAACTTTTCGTCGGATCACACGTTGGTAGCGGATTGCCTCGACCGGACGGCAGCGGGCCGCCAAGCATATCGCGCAATCAACGCGTTTAACGAGTCTGCCCCGCTTGCGCCAGCACATATCGTCGCTTCGGGTCATGAGGACCTGTACCGATCTCTGCGACAACTCCCCTCTGGGTGAGGGACTTCAGTCGAGTAAGTGTCGCCCGCGGGGAAAGCCCGGCATACTCGGCAATCATCGCGGTGGACCGGGCACGTCCATCGCTAAGTAGAGCCAGAACCCGCCGGTCCGTCTCATCCATCTCAAGCCGACCCACCCGCGCGGTGAAAATAGTAACGCGAAAGTGTGTTCCGATCTCTTCCAGCTTTGGATCGTCCAATCCGGCGCTCTGGCATGCCGCGCTCATTCTCTGAATGCCACTCCCCCATTGCTCGATGAGGCGGAGTTCGTGGAATACCCTTCCGATCACCCGATTCCGTAGCTTGGAGACGCCTTGGCGGATCTCATCGATCGTTAGCCCGTAAGGAAGTAAACCGGGGTTCTCAATTTCAATCCTGTCATCGAAAAACGCTAGTCGGATCGGCGCGCCATGTTGGGCGTAGTCGGCATGCACGATAGCGTTTATGAGCGCTTCCCGAATCGCCACCAGCGGAACCGACCAACGTTCCTCCCGGCGCAAGCCCTCTATGACTGTTTCTTGAGTCAGGTGCTTTCTAGCAAACGCCAGCGCATCCTCCGCCGACTGCGGGAGCAAGGAGCGGATCTCAGCAGAATCCACAAGCCGAACGCGATCCGTGCCGGCAAAGCGACCCGCCTGGATCCAGGCATCTGGGAACCGTTCGAAGCGATTCTTGCCAAACAGTAGCAAGCCACCAATCGTCGGAACCTGGCGGCCCTGGTGATCAGTGGTCACCCGTAGTGTGCGCCACCCTTGTGGAGTCACTTTGCGGTACTGCGCAAGGAACTCAGAAGCTACTCGGAAGTCGATCACTTCCGAGTTCAAGTCCGGAATTGCCTGTTCGTCAAACGAATCCATGCGGTTCCAACGCTTCACCTCTTCAATCAACTGAAGATCGGCTCTGCGATTGGAAGAACCTACTCGGACAAAGACACCAATCTCGGGCCCCAACCGCTGCAGATGGTGCGGCCGAGTATTGCTCGGATACACGTGAACGACCAGCAGGTTCAGACTCCGCCATGGCACCACCTCAATGTCGGGGGCCAAGCGGGGATGAATCGCGTCAGAAACCAGGCTTGTCAGCCGTTCTTCGACGGCCAAAACGTGGGGAACGCCCAGCACGTTTTTTGACTGATCCTCAACACCAATCACCAACGTCCCGCCAGCAGTGTTCGCGAAGGCAATCAACGTCTTGAGAACGCCCTCGGGAGAGGAAAGGTCCCGCTTGAACTCGAGGGTCTTGCCTTCTGGACGTTTGAGTAAATCGAGGAGTCTCACCACTCCGCATTCTACTCAGAATCAGAACACGCGTCCAGAGTTTCAACCTGACCCGCGAACGAGGTCGAACCGAGGCCTCGAAACCAGTATCTCCACACTGGGAAATTGGGCCAACCTCGCCGACAGATTCCTCAGCCCGATGGTGCTCCTAGGGTTCTGAGCGAGGTTTCAATCACACGACTGCGGCTAGCCAGGCCAGGCAGCAGAACGACAAACGGGGAGCCCTGAGGCTCCCCGTTTGTCTTGCAGGACATGTTCCCGAGGCGGCTGGCGGTTTAGCTCCAGGTCCAGCCCTTGCGGATGGTGGGCTTCAGGTAGGCGTTGGCCGCCTGGTTGTTGGTGAAGCGCATCTTCACGGGGTCGTATTCCAGCTTGCCTTCCGTGCGCAGGGCGGCGACGCCCAGCAGCATCCACTCGACGAAGGGGGCCGCTACATTGAAGTTGGAGCAGGCCGCCTCGCCCCCCTTGCAGGCGCGAATCCAATCGCGGTAGTGGCCGGGGGAGCGCGTCAGATACTGCTCCGGCATCTTGAAGTCCTTCATCTTCGATACGGGCAACAGGCGCGTGTTCTCGCCGTAGGTTCCCGTGGTGAGCAGGCCCTTGCTGCCGATGAAGACGCTGCCGTTCGGCGTAGGCTTGCGCATGTTGGGGCTGGCCATGGTTTCCTGGAAACGGTCGTAATCAAAGACCGGGCCAACGTAGGGGCTTTCGGCGCGGGCCTGACGCGGACCGCCACCACCGGCGGGCGGTGCGAAGGGCAGGTCTCCCAGCCACTCGTCCTTGGGCACGCCGGGCAGTTCGGGGTTCTCCTCCATGCCGTCGTACCAGAAGAGCTTCAGGGCAGGCATTGAGCCACGGGCCGGGAAGTCAAAACGCGTCACCGATTTCTTGGGGAACATGAAGTTGCTGACGCCTTCCTTCTTGATGCACTCCACGCTGGTGGGCACGCCGAGTTGCAGGGCGAGGTTGGGGGCGCCCAGGATGTGGCAGGCCATGTCGCCCAGGGCGCCGCAACCGAAATCGTAGAAGCCGCGCCAACTGAAGGGGGCATAGAAGCCGCCGAAGCGCGAGGGGAAATCGGGTCCACCGGTGGTGAAAGGACGCGGTTCGGCAATGCCCAGCCAGAGGTCCCAATCGAGGGTGGCGGGAACAGGCTCAGTAGCCGGAACTTCGGTCAAGCCCTGGGGCCAGATGGGGCGGTTGGTCCAGGCATGCACTTCGGTGACATCGCCGATTTCGCCGGACCAGATGATCTCAGCCGCCTGGCGGGTGCCTTCATTGGAATAGCCCTGGTTGCCCATTTGCGTGGCCACCTTGTGCTTGTTGGCGGCATCGCGCAGAAGGCGAGCTTCCCACACGGTGCGGGTGAGCGGCTTCTGCACATACACATGCTTGCCGCGTTCCATGCACCAGTTGGCCTGGATGGCGTGCATGTGGTCTGGCGAGGCAACCACCACCGCGTCAATGTTGCGGCCTTCCTTGTCCAGCATCTTGCGGAAGTCTTTGTACTTGGGCGCCTTAGGATAACGCTCAAAGGTAGCGGCGGCGCGTTTGTCGTCCACGTCGCAGAGGGCGACGATGTTTTCGGGCTCACAACCGCGCAAGTCGCTTTGGCCCTTGCCGCCGGAGCCAATGCCGGCGACGTTCAGTTTGTCATTGGGGGACTTGTAGCCCAGGCGCGAGAGCGAGGCGGAACTACCAAAGCCCGCCGCGGGCACCGCACCCGCAAGCAGCGAGCCGTAGAAGAAATATCGTCTGGAAACGTTGAGTGACAAGGCAACCTCCGTAACTATCCTACTCTCGTGACGGGCAGCGGTGTAGGTGGGGTTGCAGCTAGCCGTGAACTTCGCTTGCCTTCCCCGCTGCGGGGCGAATAGCCAGCAGCACCACAGCCAACGCAAGCACCATCCAGATGGCGCCGGTCCAATAGGGGGCGCCCTGACTGATGCGGTCGTACACCCATCCAGCCCATACCGGGCCGGCAATGCGCGCCAGGCTGGCGGCGGATTGGGATGCCCCGAGGGCCCATCCCTGCTCCCGCGCCGTGACCAACTTGGAAATCAGGCTGGTGAGCGTGGGGGTGGTGAGTCCGCTACCGATGGGGGTGAGGGTGCAAGCGACATAGAGGGTGAACAGATCGTGCGCCCAGGCCGTGGCCCCAAACCCGCAAACCATGATGGTGATGCCCACGGCGGCGAGGTTACGATCCGAGTAGCGCTTTGAGAGCTTTCGTACGATGACGGCTTGCATCAGTACGGCCATCACGCCGATGTAGGCGAAGACGGCGGCGTTGGCCTCAGGCCCCATGCCCAGCTTGTCAGCGGTGTAGACGGCGAAATTGGTCTGCATGCCGCTGAAGGCGAAGTTGATCGCGAAGAAGGCCACCAGGATGGGCCAGAGATCGCTGCGCTGCAGGGCGCGAAAGAAGTGCGTGAGGGGATTCAGGTCAGAGGGCAGCAATGGCTTGGTGGTGCGATCCTCCGGGCGGAGGCTTTCCGGCAAACGGAAATAGCCGAAGGCCATGGTGACCAGCGCCAGTACGCCAGAGCCATAGGCGGGCGCGGCCAAGCTGATCTTGGCCAGCACGCCGCCCAGAGCGGGACCGATAATGAAACCCAACCCGAAGGCGGCGCCGACGAGGCCGAAGTTTTTGGCACGATCCTCCGGCGGGCTGATGTCGGCGATGTAGGCCTGGGCGGCAGAGATGTTGCCGCCGGTGAAGCCATCAATGATGCGTCCCAGGAACATGATCCACAACGCCCCGGCCCAGCCGAAGAGGAAGTAGCCGAAGGCCGAACCCAGCAGGCTCAGCAGCAGGACGGGGCGGCGGCCGTAGCGGTCAGACAGCACGCCCAGGATGGGGGCGGCCAGAAACTGCGCCGCGGAAAACGACAGCGCCAGCAGGCCCACGGTAAGCGCGTCAGATTCAAAGCGACGCACCAGGAAGGGAATCACTGGCACCAGGATGCCCACACCCAGCAGGTCAAGGAAGATGGTGGCGAAGATCAGCGTGAGGGCCGAACGCGTGGGCCGGCCAGCGGGCGCTGCCGGTTCGTGGGGAGGGGCGAGATCTTCGCGGGTGGTGGACATGCGAGGAGGGAAAACCCTATTGTCTCGTTTCGGAAGCCGGTTGTCTCTGTCGGGACGAAAGAAGGATTGCAGGGTGGCTGGCTTAAAGGGTTGCTGGATTGCACTGCGCCGGTATCGCGCTGGCTGGCTCTTGATGAGGTGGAACGGCGATGCAACAAAGCATCGATGTAACGGCATCGATGTAACAGCATCGACGCTGCAGTGCTTCCGTGAGGACTGGCTTCCTGTCAGGTTGCTGGCGTCACCGTGACGGCGGCGGACAGGGCCTTCAGCACGCGCGATGGGGAGGGCGCACCGCGTTCGGCGAGCAGGATGCGTCCATCCGGCCCAACCAGCACCACCGTGCGTTTCACAATCCAGCCCGCAGCCCGATAGAGGCGCGCTACCTGCTGATTGGTGTCCACCAGAATGGGAAAGGGGAAGTGATACTTCTGGCGGAAGGATTGATGGCTTTCCGCCGACTGCGGGTTCACGCCGAAGACCTGGACATCGGCTGCCTGGAGCGCGCCCCAGGAATCGCGGATCTCGCACAACTGACGGCGGCAGCCAAAGGTGTCGTCGCCCGGATAAAACACCAGGAGTACGGCGGTCCCGCGCAGGGCTGCAAGGCGGTGGCGCTGGCCCTGCTCATCAGGCAATTCGAAATCGGGAGCGGGTGTACCCGTGGCGAGAGGCTTTTCAAACAAGTGGAACACATCCATACGATTCCGCTGGAACCGGAGGAGCGGCAGCAATTCGCGGCGGCAATGCATCTGGCGATGGCGGAGCGACGGTTCGATATCATCAGGGCATGCGGAAAGCAGGCGGATTCACGCGCAGGGAGGCTCTGGTGGGAACAGGCCTGGGAATGGCGACAGGGCAGGCCGACGCCCAGCCCATCGGGCAGACAGTGTCCCGGCCCATCGGGCAGACAGTGTCCCAGCCCATCGGGCAGGCGGTGCCCTTGGATACGCCGCGCTCGCTGGACAATCTTGCGGCCGATACCGGCACGTTGTTCGCCGATGCCCAGGCGCTGGGGAAGCGCAGCCACTTCCCTGCTTCGTTCCTGGGAACACGCTGGCGCGATGTGGACGAATACCGGCGCGAAGGCCGCAAGCTGCTGCTGGAGGCCTTGGGCACTCCCGCGCCCGCGGTAGAGGTGCGCGGCGAGGTGGTGACCCTCCAGGACCTGGGCAGCTTCACCCGAGAGAAGATTCTCATCCGTACGGCGCCTGACCTGGTAGCCCCGGCCTACCTGCACCTGCCCAAGCAACGCAACGGACGCCTGCCCGCCATCGTCGACCTGCACTCCCATGGCGGCATGTTCCTATTCGGCAAAGAGAAGGTAATTGACTTTGGCACGAACCACCCGGCCATGGTGCGCTATCACATGGACAACTACGAAGGGCGCCCGACGGCCACCGAACTGGTGCAGCGCGGCTATGCGGTCATCACCATTGATGCCTTCGGCTTCGGAGAGCGCCGCATCCTGCTGGAGGAGGACCGGGCGGCAGGGTGGGAGCGCGCGGCTTATTCTCTGGAAGATGTGGAGCGCCTAAACCGCAAGTGCCGGGCCAAGGAATCCACCATTGTCAAGACCCTAGCCTATTCGGGACACACCTTGCCGGGGGTGATTGCCTGGGACGACATGCGCACCGTGGATTACCTGTTGACGCGCCCGGAGATTGACCCTACGCGGATTGGCTGCGTGGGGGTGTCAATGGGCGGCTGGCGATCGCTAGTGCTGGCGGGTCTGGATAGCCGTGTGCGCGCGGCGGTGGTGGTGGGCTTTATGTCCACCGCGCGCCCCATGATGCAGCGCCACATGGACACGCATTCCTTCGTACATTTCATCCCGGGCATTCACGCGCACCTGGACCTGCCGGACATCGTGGGCCTGCGCGCGCCGTTGCCGTTGCTGGTGCAGCAATGCCGCCAGGACGGACTGTTCCCGCTGGCAGGGATGGAGGAATCGCTGGAGAAGCTGAGCGCCATCTACCGCAAGGCCGGGCAGCCAGAGGCCTTCCAGGGCCGCTTCTACGACCAGAAGCACATCTTCAACGTCGAAATGCAGAACGACGCTTTCGGCTGGCTGGACCGCCACTTGCGGGGGTGAAGCCGGGCCAATCAGCGCGTTCCAGTGCCCGCGGCCACAGGGTGATACACCGGGTTTACCCAGTGGGTGTAGGCAGGCAATTCCCCACGAACGGCGTCCATGTACAGCGTGCGCAAGCGGCTGGCCACGGGGCCCACTACGCCGTCGCCGACCGGGCGGTGGTCCACCCGGGTGATGGGCGCCAACTCCACGGCAGTGCCGGTGAAGAAGAGCTCGTCACAGATGTAGAGCTCGCTACGGTCCAGCGAACGCTCCACCACATCCAGGCCCAGTTCGCGACGGGCCAGGGTCATGATGCAGTCGCGGGTGATGCCCTCCAGGATATTGTCTGTGGACGGTGGCGTACACAGTTTGCCGTTGCGCAGCAGGAAGAGGTTGCAGGCAGCGCCCTCAGCCACGTGGCCGTCTTCGCTGAGGAAGATGGCTTCGTCGAAACCGTTGCGGCGCGCCTCATCGCCGGCAAGGGCGGAGTTTACGTAAGCGCCGCAGATCTTGGCGCGTCCCGGAATGGCGTTGTCTTCAATGCGCCGCCAGCTCACTACACCGGCATGGATGCCGTTCTCTGAGGGCAGATAGGCGCCGAAGGGGAGAGCAATGATGGTGGTGGCGTCCACGTCGTCGGGCTGCACGCCCAGCCGCGGAGACGCCTTCCAGGCCAGCGGACGCAGATAGAGATCCGTACGGAAGTGGTTGCGGCGGCAGACCTCGGCGGCGATGCGGGCCAGTTCGTAGGGCGACTCTGGAATGTGAATGCGCAGGATGCCGCAGTTGCGCTTCCAGCGGGCGAAGTGCTCCTCGGCACGGACCAGGAAGAGGTCCTGCTCGGCTTCGTTCCAATAGGCGCGGATGCCCTCAAACACGCCCGTTCCATAGTGCAGGGCATGGGTGAGGATGTTCACGTTCGCGTCTTCCAGGCGGCAGAAGCGGCCGCGGAACCAGACCTGAATGTCGGGGTGGGGGATGTCGG